>JAUXCB010000076.1 GCA_030619095.1 Verrucomicrobiota bacterium
GAATTGCGCGACGGCGCCAAATCCCGCTACCTTGGCAAAGGCGTTCTGAAAGCCGTTGCCAACGTCAACGAGCAGATCGCTCCGGCCATCATCGGTATGGACGCGCTCGATCAGGTTGGCATCGACCAGTTCATGATCGGCCTCGACGGCACAAAGACCAAAAGCAATCTGGGTGCCAACGCCATGCTGGGTGTTTCGCTGGCCGCCGCGCACGCCGCCGCCGCTGAACTCGACATGCCGCTCTTCCGCTACATCGGCGGAACCAACGCCAAGGTGCTTCCCGTTCCGATGATGAACATCATCAACGGCGGCTCGCACTCCGACGCTCCGATCGCCTTCCAGGAATTCATGATCCGTCCGGTCGGTGCCTGCTGCTTCAAAGAAGGTCTGCGCTGCGGTGCGGAAGTTTTCCACGCGCTCAAAGCAATCCTCAAGGGCAAGGGCCTCTCCACCGCCGTGGGTGACGAAGGGGGATTCGCCCCGAACTTTGCGGGCGGAACAGAGGAAGCACTCGACAACATCATGCAGGCGATCAAGGACGCGGGCTATGAGCCGGGCAACGATGTCAAAATCGCCCTCGACTGCGCGGCTTCAGAATTCTACGAAAACGGCGTTTATAACTACGCCAAGTTCGAAGGCGAAAAGGGCGAAAAGCGCTCTTCCGAAGAACAGTCCGCTTATTTAGCTGAACTGATCAGCAACTATCCGATCGACTCCATCGAAGACGGCATGGACGAAGGCGACTGGGCCGGCTGGAAAGTGCTGAACAATGAGATCGGCTCCAAATGCCAGATTGTCGGCGATGACCTGTTTGTAACCAACGTCGAATATTTGGCCCGCGGCATCCGAGAAGGGTCTGCCAACTCGATCCTGATCAAAGTGAACCAGATCGGTACGCTCACCGAAACGCTCGATGCCATTGAAATGGCTCATAAAGCGGGTTATACCGCCGTCGTTTCGCATCGTTCCGGCGAAACCTCGGACAACACGATTGCCGATATCGCTGTGGCCACGAACGCGGGACAGATCAAAACCGGTTCACTCAGCCGCTCCGACCGCATCAGCAAATACAACCAGCTGCTGCGTATCGAAGAAATGCTCGGCACCGAAGCCCGTTACGGCGATTAGCCCGCGCAACTGCTTCGTTGCGAAAGGCTCGCGGTAGATTTCTACAGCGTCACCTTTCGACGCCTTGCATTTGCATCAGGCTGCAAGCCCCGGAGATTTCTCCGGGGCTTTTTTTGCGCCTGTTCCCTGCATCCCAGACCCCTGATTCATAATTCAGAATTCATTCTTTAAAAATGCCTCTCTCTCCTTATACTGTTCGCCCGTGAGTCCTCAAAAATATTGGAATGTTATTTACCGCTATGCCGCTCTCTTTGCGATTCTGCTCGCACTGATCGGGGTGGTTTTTTCTTTTCTCCCAAAAGTGACTCAGTTTCGAAGCTATCAGCAGACCAAAAGCAAGCTGGAAACGGAAATTGGGGCGGAAGAAAAGCGAATCAAAGAGCTGCGCCTCAACCAGAAAAAGTTCAGCACCGATAAATATTTTGTACAGAAGATCGCGCACGAAATTGGCTTTGCCCACGAAGGGGAAATTATCTTTCAGTTTAACGACCCACCCGTGACCAATACCGAAGAGAACACCACAAAGTGATTCTACTCTTTTCAGTCCCATCAGACTTGCCGGTTCTGGATCAAACTAAACAAACAAGGAAGTCGACATGAGTAAACCGATTGTCTGGACAGTGGCAGGATCAGATTCCGGCGGCGGCGCGGGCGCACAGGCCGATTTAAAAGTGATCAACCTTCTTGGAGCGCATGCCTGCTCAGTCATCACCGCCCTAACGGCGCAAAACACCGTCGGCACCAGTCGCCTTGAATGGGTTACTCCGGATATGTTCTCCGCCCAACTCGACGCGCTGAAGGCCGACCTGCCCCCCGCTGCCATCAAACTCGGCATGCTTGGAACGGCAGAAGCCGTCTCCATCATCTGCGGGTTCCTCCAAGCCTCCCGCCCCCCCTTTACCGTCTGCGATCCGGTACTGATCTCTTCGAGCGGAACCTTCCTGCTGGAGGCCGTTGCCTGGCCCTTGCTGACCGAACAACTTTTCCCGATGGTGGATTTGATCACACCGAACATTCCGGAGGCCGAACACCTTCTCGGCATGGAAATTACCACCCCCGCCGACATTGAAGCCGCTGCAAAAAAAACTCTCGCACTTGGTACAAAAGAGGTTCTGATCAAAGGTGGACACGGTGCGCACGACATGGCTCTATCCAGCGATTACTGGAGTAACGGCACAGATCATGTTTGGCTGTCGAGCCCGCGGATCGACAGCAAAAACTCACATGGAACCGGCTGTGTACTCTCTTCCGCCATTGCGAGCGCCCGGGCAATGGGTTGTCGTCCGCTCGAAAGTATTGTTCTGGGCAAAGCCTATCTGAATCAGGGTCTTCGGCAGGCACCGAACCTTGGGAACGGCTTTGGACCGCTGGCCTTCAACCCCTGGGAAAAATCGGAACAGGATCTCCCGATGATCTCCCAAAAAGCCGAGGAGCCCGGCATCCGCGCAACCTGCCCGGCAATACCTTCTGGTAATCGACAAGGATAATAAAATGGAACTTTTTTCAACCCTACAGGTGATCATAGGAGGCCTCATGATTTTTGCAGGTGGGATCTGGTTTCTTGTGGAATGTTTTCGAGAAAACATCTGGTGGGGTTTGGGATGTTTGCTGTTTTCCCCAGCGCAACTCATCTTTCTGATCATTTATTGGGATCGTGCCGCAAAACCTTTCGGTGTTCAGATTCTAGGTGCCGTTCTCATGTTTTTCGGCACATTTGTTTCCGAATCCGGAATGAACTAAAACCACTTTCAGTCAAGCCACCTACTCTTCTGGATGTCTATAAGCCCTTCGCCAGATCAATCAATCACTTTCACACCTCTAGATGTACGAAAGTCATCACCTGCAGGTCGACCGGTCAAAAAAAGAATGGAGCCAATGGTCGGAGTCGAACCGACGACCTATTCATTACGAGTGAATTGCTCTACCAACTGAGCTACATTGGCCCTAAAAAGAGCGGGTATGTATACAGGGCGCAATCCTCTCCGTCAAGTTTTGGCGGTATGGAAAGCTCATCAGAACTGTTGCGTGCCACATGTATCGCTGGAACAACTGTTTTTGGGACTCTTCGCTACTTTGCATGGGTCAATGAAGAAGTTTGAATCATGGCCATTGCCCATTATCTGCTTTCGCAGATTATCTGTCGCTTCGCTTGCGGGACCGGATTCACTGGAGTCATTCGAAGAAAATTTCCATTGCCGCTTTTTAAAGAGCCCTTTTTATGGGGTGCGATTTCCGTCCAAAATCGGCAATCAGCTCCGTAGACCAAAAAGACCAGTGCCCACTCGAATGAACGTGCTTCCCTCTTCGATGGCAATTTCAAAATCATTCGACATTCCCATGGAGAGTTCGGGCAGCGATGTGCCGGTTGACTTTTCCAGTTCGTCGCGCAGCGTTCGAAGAGCAGAAAAATGGATGCGCGCTTTTTCAGGGTCAGGCGTAAACGGAGGGATCGTCATCAATCCATGCACTTCCACCTGTGAGCAGGCGTTCGCCGCTTCGATCAGCGCCGCAACCTCTGCCGGCGCACAGCCGGATTTTGATCCTTCTCCGGACAGATTGACCTGAATGAGAATGGGGAGCGGTGTTGCGGCGTGCTCATCGAGTGCATGCAGAAGTTTTTCGGAGTCCACGGAATGGATCATCCGGAAAAGGTTGGCGGCCAATCTGGCTTTATTGCTCTGAAGGTGCCCAATGAGATGCCAATGCAAATGTTGCGGGCAATCAGGGATCTTGCCCTGCGCCTCCTGTACCCGGTTCTCGCCGAAAAGGATCTGACCGGCTTCTGCCGCTTCCCTGACCGAAGAGGCCGGTTTTCTTTTAGAGACCGCAACCAGTTGAACTTCGTCACGACGGCGCCCGGCCTTTTCGCAGGCGGAGGCAATGCGCTCTTCGATCCGTTCTAAATTTTTCTGAATGCTCATGATATTTATTTGATCACGAATCTCGCGAATTTTCGCGAATCAAGAATCTGAAATATTAATTCGCGAAAATTAGCGTAATTCGCGATCCGACACTCTGTCTTGTATTAATTCCAATTTCGAATTTCATCTCTCACACCTTCGCGACCAGCTGAATGACTAGCATCTCCAGAAGCAGCGCTTTGGACACCCCGCTGGAAACCAGCTGCTCATGCGTTTTTAACAGCCGTTTTCGACACCCGCCCAGCTCTTCAGCTCTATAGTTTTTTGATTGCTGTCCAATTTTTGCAACACGAAACCAGTGCATCTTTCGCGGGTCTGAGGGCAACTGGTCAAATAGGTTCTGCATATCCAGGTCTTGGCTCCACCGAACGGCCTGTGCACCGTAGCCGCTTCCAATGCGGAGCCAGCTCTGATCCAGATAAGCGCGAAACTGGGTGAGGTTTTGAAAAAGGTTTTCGATCGCGTGCATAATGCCGACTTCGCTTTCGCCCTGAAAGATGAGCTGTCGAAGAATTTTCAGGGCTTCGTCGAGCCGTCGTTCACCGAGTGCGTCGGTGAAATCCCACGTAATGGCCTCGGCGGAAGAGGAGGTGATGGCTTTCACATCCTCAGGGGTGATTTCGCTGCGGTCGCCGATGTAAAGAACCAGCTTATTTGCCTCCATCACCAGAAGCCGGGTGTCGAGTCCCACTTTTTCCAAAAAGAGATCCAGTGCCCCCCCTTGTAACCGGCAACCTGCTTTTTTAAAAATCTTTTGTGCGCGTTCGCGAATGATGGGCCGTTTTCTGTAGTCCTGTTCAGGGAGGTCGTAGACCTCCACCTCGGCAACGGCAGTACAGGTTTTATAAAATACCGAACGTTTATCCACGCCATACGTGGAAACCACCAGATGGTGGCCATCCGGCAGTCCTTTATTAAGATCATCAGCCAGTTCGCCCAACAAGGTTTTAATCGTATCGTTTTTAGAAAGCGTCTTATCTTTAAAAATCGATACATCGCGGAACCAGACGGTTTTCTGTCCCCCAAAGAGTCCAAGGGTCCTCAGCGCGCCAATGCAGGTTTTGAGCGCGGCGACGGCTTCATCAATCGTTTTCACCGTTCCGTTGACGGTTTCAAGCCCCAACGTCTGTTCGCTTTCCGGGCAGAGCGCGTTGACCGCCTTGCGGGCGTGGTGACTCACCAGATATTCGTCGGTTCCATGGATCAGTTTTATAGCCACGTAATAGAATTCCTTATTTGCGTTAAGCGACCAACTTAATCATAATTATTGGCTATGAGCAACACACAGGAGAATGGAATAATGGAATATTGGAGAGTTGGAATATTGGAAAATAGGAATGATGGAATATTGAATGTTTCTTTTTCTTCCACACACTCCAAACCTCCAGCATTCCATCATTCCAACATTCCGGGAGGTTCAGAATGAGCCGACCCCTCTGGGCGCCATGGAGAGTTGAATACATTCGCGGAGAGAAAGAAGAAGGCTGTTTTCTCTGTCGAATGTTTGCAGAAAGCACGGATCGGGAAAACCTGATTCTTCTGCGCGGGGAATTCTGTGCCGTTCTCATGAACCGCTTTCCCTATAATAGCGGGCACCTGATGATTGCGCCCTATCGCCATATTGCAGGGATCGACGAGCTCACACCCGATGAGTCGATCGAAATGGATCTGCTCACCGCCCGGTCGATTTCTGTGCTACGCGAGGTGATGGATCCGCAGGGCTTCAATGTCGGCATCAATCTTGGGCAGGCCGCAGGCGCGGGACTTGAGGATCATCTTCACCGGCATCTAGTGCCGCGCTGGGTTGGCGACACCAACTTTATGCCGGTCATGAGCGACACGCGTGTCGTTCCGGAAGCCCTTCTAGAAACCTACGATCTTCTCGTCACCAACGTAGAAGCTGGGCGATCAGCCCCTGGCTGAAAATCCTTTTCATCCAACGGAAAGATCTCCTGCCCAAACGGAAGAAACCGTCCCATCTCCAGACTTCAGAAGAAGTTCGCCGTCTTCACCAAAGCCCGCTAGCAGGCCGGTTCGCTCAACATCGCCATCGTGAACGGTCACAGTTTTTCCGATAGTTGGAACATTTTGTTCCCATGGCTTCCGAACGCCTGGAAAACCGCCCAGCTCCCATTCGCCGAGCCGAACCGAAAGAAACGGCAGGAGCTTCTTAAGAAATTCATCGAGATTTCGGTGCCTGCCGGTCTCGATCAGCACCGATGTGGCGGGCTGGTCAATATGCCCGGCAGACTCCATGTTCACGTTCAGTCCGACCCCAATAATAATTCCCTCCGGAATACCTTCAGAGAGAATCCCGCAAATCTTCTTTCCGCCGACAAGCACATCGTTCGGCCACTTAAGAACAGCACGTACGCCTTCAGCTTTGAGCAGTTCCGTCACGGCAACGGCCGCAGCCATTGCGGCGGCAGGCAACTTCCTCGGCTCGGCATTCCCTCGCAAAAGGATAGAAAAGGTTAAATTCTCATTGGGCGCAGCCAACCAATGGCGATCCAAACGACCCCGTCCCTGCGTCTGTTCACGGGCCGCAACCACCGTGCAGGACGGTAATTCCGGCTCCATCTTCAGCCTCTCCTTCAGGAATGTATTGGTGGAGGGAAGACGCTCAACCCATTGAAGTTGAAAATCAGTCATAGTTGATGCAATATTTTGCCTGTTTTAGCTCGCCCTATGGGAAGTGTTTCCGTAGAAAGCAGACTATTTTACAGGTCAGCTGAAAAAAAGGAAGTATTATGGAACAGGGTCTAGTCTTATTAATCGTGGGAATGGTAACCGTCTTTGGGTTTCTGGTTCTGCTGGTCGCCTCGATGCAGCTTTCCGCTGTATTTTTCAAAAAATTCGCACATCTCTTCCCGGAAGAGGTTGTTGCGAAGTCTGCGCCGGCCAATCCGGTACAGGCCATTGCAATCGCTCTCGCTGCCATCCGCGCAAAACGCGGC
>JAUXCB010000055.1 GCA_030619095.1 Verrucomicrobiota bacterium
CAAAGCGTCGGCGGGCAACCCATCACCGTCAACGAACAGCCCTACAAGAAAGGGATCGGCGCCCAATCCAACTCGGAGCTCGTCTACACCCTCGACGGCAGCTGGGATCGCCTCTCCGGCCACGTCGGCATGGACGATGAAGTCGGCGACGGCGGCAGCGTCATGTTCCGCGTCTACGGCGACGGCAAGCTGCTCTTCGAAAGCCCGGAAATGGACGGCACCAACATTAAGCAGCTGATGGATCTCTCCATCCTCGGCGTCAAGGAACTGCGCCTCGTCCTGCTCGACCTCGGCGACGGCACCGAAAACGACCATGGCGACTGGGTCGACGCCAAGCTCGTCAAGAAAGGTAGCGGGAACTAACCGTATACAACCCGCGGATTCAAACAAGAAAACCGGAAAAGATCATCGATATGGCGACCCCCTATATCAAAAAAATCCTTGAAGCGACGGTCTACGATGTGGCGATCGAAACCCCGATCCAGCAAATGGATTCATTGAGCGAGGATCTGAGCAACACGGTTCTCGTTAAACGTGAAGACCTGCAACCGGTGCATTCGTTCAAGTTGCGCGGTGCCTACAACAAGATTTCCAAAATTCCACCCATGCATCGCAAGCAGGGTGTCGTGGCGGCATCGGCCGGGAACCATGCCCAGGGCATTGCCATGGCGGCGCACAAGCTGAATGTAAAGGCCACCCTCGTCATGCCGGTCACCACTCCCGCGATCAAGATCCGCGCCGTGAAGGCCATTGGCGGGGAGAATGTTGAAATTATTCTGCACGGCGACCGTTTCGACGAAGCCAACCTCCACGCTCAGGAATTTGCGCGTAAACATTCTGCCATTCTGATTCCGCCGTACGACGATCCCGATGTGATTGCGGGCCAAGGAACGATTGGTATGGAAATTCTGCGTCAATGGTCAGGGCCGCTACATGCCATCTTTGTTCCCGTCGGCGGCGGCGGACTGATTGCCGGCATCGCGGCCTACATTAAATATCTTCGCCCCGAAATCAAAATTATCGGGGTCGAGGCCGATGACTCCGCTTGTCTCCAGGCCGCACTCAAGGCCGGGCGGCGCGTAGAGCTGAAAACGACCGGTATCTTTGCCGACGGCGTGGCCGTGTCCAAGATAGGAAAAGAACCCTTCCGAATCGCCCGCACCTGCGTGGACGAAGTGGTGACGGTTTCCTCCGACGAAATCTGCGCCGCGATCAAAGACCTTTTTGACGATACCCGCTCGATCACCGAACCGGCCGGGGCACTCTCGCTGGCAGGGCTCAAAAAACTGACGCGATCACGTCGCTGGAAAGACAAGACGCTGCTGAATATTGCAAGCGGTGCCAACGTCGACTTCGACCGCCTGCGCTACATCTCGGAACGTTATCAGATCGGCCAGCAGACCGAAGCCATCCTAGCCGTCACCATTCCCGAAGAACCCAACAGCCTGATGGCGTTGTGCGACATCCTCAACGATCACGACATCACTGAGTTCAACTACCGGGCTTGCGGCGACGCCCCAGCCAATATCTTTGTTGGCATCCAGTTGCCGGGCAGAACGAAAGAGCGCCGCCAGCTGATCCAAACTCTGCGCGACCAAGGATACCCAGTCGTCGACATGTCCGGAAATGAACTGGCCAAGATGCACGTCTGCCACATGGTGGGCGGGCATGCCAACCACCAGCTTGACGAACGCCTGTTCAGCTTCGAGTTTCCGGAACGGCCGGGCATCCTGCGCGAATTTCTAAGCAGGCTGCGCGGACGGTGGAATATCTCGCTCTTCCACTACCGGTGCCACGGCGGAACCTATGCCCATGTGTTCGTCGCCCTCCAGACCATTCCCGGCAGTCAGCACCGTGTGTCGGACTTTCTCAAGGAACTCGGCTATCCCTTCGTTGATGAAACCGACAACCCCGCCTACCGCATGTTCTTAAAATGACCTGAGGAGTCTGGCATTCATTAACGGAACACATCTTCGTCTGTCTCAGGCATGTGCTCGCGGAATGGGGCTTATCGATCCGGGAAGGATGCCGGGTCTTTTGTCCCCCATTGTTCCAGAGTCAGGCGGTAGTTGATGAACAGCTCAACATTTTCCTGATCAATTTGCCGTGCTTCTACGGGCCCCTCCAGTCCGGAGATGTGCAAGATGGTTTCCGGGCCGGCCATTTTCCGCAGGCGGGACATTTCGCCCATAATTTTTTCGAGCAGTTCGGTGCGATAGTTTTCAGGATTTTTTACGCCGAGTTGAACTTTTCCAATAGCCACGTCGACGGCACCAAGAATGAGTTTATCGGCGAAGTCGCTGAGCTCCTCGGCGCGAGCGAGAAAGTTATCCCCTCTGAACCTGGGGGAGACAACGATGTGGATCGTGAGGGTGGCGGATTCTTTTTCGCTGAATCTCATATCCGGCAACCCGGTGGCCGCGCCGGCGGAAAGATCGAGTTGAGCTTCTAGCAGGCGAATCGTGGAGGCATCTTTTACCTTTTTTCTTACATCCTCTAGGGCCTGATTAAGATCATCTACACGCTTGTCTGGATTCTTCTGCGTGCTGGTCAATATCACTGGCAAAACCACATGGTCGGCTTCCTGCCGAATGGCAACCGGCATGCCGCGGGATTGGGTGGATGCCAGAATCCAGCGCGTCAATTCTTCTGCGTAAGCGGCAGAGGTGATTCCGGAAAAGATCAGAGAAAGTGCTATGAGACGGTTCATTTTATTCATTGGGGCTCCTTAATTATTTTTTCCACGAATCGCTCAAAATCATACGCTGACCTCTTGTTGAAAGAATATTCAGCGGGGGTCTTCTTGTCCAGCGAAGAATGTTTTCGCTCGTGGTTGTAGTATGAAAAGCACGAGTTCAACCCCGTGTAAAGTGCGCTTACCCCCGATTTCAGGATCACTGGCTAAGGTGGAATTTGCGTCCACTTTTTCGCCTTTGGATATAAAATAGATGTTTGTCGGCTGACGCTTTGTGCGTAGCATGAGGTGATCATGAACATACGACTGAAACCCTTTCCGAACATCGAAGAGCTGATTTCCCAATGCGTGGAGCTTTTTCACGACGTGTTCCCCGACCTTGACTACGGGAATGGAGTGATGCTCGCAGGCGGTCGAACCCCGCTTGAAATCTACCGCCGCGCGGCAACCGAAGACCTTGTACCCCCGGCGGCGCTCTTTCTAAGCGACGAGCGATATGTCCCCTCCACCGACCCGCAAAGCAACTACGGTACGATTGCTCCCCTGTTTAAGAAGCTGATCCCGGTAAAAACGGAACTCCCGCTCGAAGAGGCCTCGCAGGCCTTTCACGACACCTTGGCCCGAATCAATCAAATTCCACTCGGCCTGCTGGGGCTTGGAACCGACGGGCATACCGCATCGCTTTTCAACCTGAAGGATGCTGCCCTGCGCGATGAACGCCTCGCCATTCCGGTCATCAAACCAGAGAAGCCCGATCGTATCAGTGTGACCCCCACCCTGCTCAACCGAGTCGATCGAATCCTCCTCCTCGCCACCGGTGCAGAGAAAATAGAAATGATTCAAACTCTGCTCAAAAAACCGAAGACGATTCCCGCAGGCGTGGCGTTGGCAGACCATCCGTCTGTTGAAATCTGGACGGATCAAAAGATTTAAAGCACGCTCTATCTCTTCGAAAACTCGCACCCGCAATAGTTCTGGCGATAAAGATCGTATTTTTCCCTCAGTTCAATGCCGCGTAAAAACCCGCCCTTTTTCTTGAAATCAATCGGCTCAAAACGCGGAAACTGCGAACCGATCTCAAAAATGATGCGTGAAACTTTGTGAGGACTGAGCGTGAGTGTGGTGGCAAAGGAAGGAATATGGAGTCGCTCCGCCATCTGGTTGGCACGCACCAGGCTGAACTCAAAGCATTTGCGGCAACGCGCTCCTTTTTCAGGCTCATTTTCCAACCCTTGGATATGCGTCAGCCATTCGGCGTGATCGTACTGATCTTCCTCAATGACCAGATCCATCTGATCCGCCAACTTGCGCGCCGTTTCCAATCGCTTCAAATACTCTGTCTCAGGATGAATGTTGAAATTACTGAAATAGAGCACCACATCGCGACCGCCGAGAACGAGCCGTTCCGCCGACGGGGCCGCGCAGGGCGCACAGCAGGTGTGGAGAAGCAGTTTGGGGTTTTGGGTTTTAAGTTCAGGATTCATTCAAGTGCCTCGAGGTCTCCGGCGGTGTACTCCGTGTGAAATTTTTCGGAAAACCGGTCGAGCTCGCCAGCTTCAATGGCAGTACGCAGACCCCCCATCAGCTCCTGATAGTACTGCAGGTTATGGCGGGTAATCAGCATCGGCCCAAGCATCTCCTGACATTTCAGCAGGTGGTTAATATAGGCGCGGGAATAGTTCTGACACACATAACAAGCGCAGTCGGGGTCTAGGGGGCGTGGATCCGCGATATGTCTAGCGTTTTTCAGGTTCAATGTTCCGCGCCGTGTAAACGCCTGGGCGGTACGGCCCGAACGGGTTGGAAGCACACAGTCAAACATATCCACGCCGCGCTGCACCGCCCCGACAATATCCGGAGGCTTACCCACACCCATCAGGTAACGGGGTGCCTCTTCCGGCAGATGCGGCAGAGTGGTTTCCAAGGTTTGGAACATCAACGCCTGCCCCTCGCCGACGGCGAGGCCGCCAATGGCGTAGCCGTCGAACCCGATCTTTTTCAGCGCGTCAGCCGACTCTTCACGCAGTTCAGGATAGATACCGCCCTGCACAATGCCGAAGATCCCGTAGCCATTGCGTTTTTTAAACGCATCGCGCGAGCGTTTGGCCCAGCGCATCGAAAGGCGCATCGATTCGGCGGCGGTCTTTTCCGTGGAGGGAAACGGAGTGCACTCATCAAAGGACATCGTGATGTCCGCATCCAGCAGGTGCTGAATTTCAATGGAGCGCTCGGGTGTCAGCGAGTGTTTGCTGCCGTCGACGTGCGACTGGAAGGTGACCCCCTCTTCTGTCATTTTCCGAAGCTTGGAAAGCGACATCACCTGAAACCCTCCGGAATCGGTCAGGATCGGCTTCTCCCAATTCATGAACTTGTGCAGGCCCCCCAGCTCCGCAACCCGCTCAGCCGTCGGGCGGAGCATCAGATGATAGGTGTTGCCGAGCAGGATCTGCGCACCGGTTTCCGCCACCTGTTCAGGGAGCATTCCCTTCACCGTTGCCGCCGTGCCAACCGGCATAAATGCGGGCGTATCGATCGCGCCATGCGCCGTCATGATTTTCCCGCGCCGCGCCGCGCCATCATTTTTAAATCGTTCAAATTTCATAGGGAAGAGACTATAGATTTTTTGGATCACGAATCACGCGAATTTACGCGAAAAGGGAGATTAGGAATCTATGTAGCGGCGGCTTACCCGAAGGGAAGCCGCTTTGGGGAAAAGGCGCGTGCCCGAATACGGGTCACACGCACTACACAAAACACACGAAAATGAAATTCAAAGGGGGCGCACGAACCGGGTAACTTCAAGTTTCCAGTTTCAAATTTCAGGTTTCTCTCCGGAGGAGACAGCCATCGCCATAGGAATAAAATCGGTAGTTCTCGTTTTTGGCATGTTCGTATGCCGCATGCATTTTCTCAAGCCCCGCGAAAGCGGAAACCAGCATAAAAAGGGTTGAACGCGGCAGATGAAAGTTGGTCAGCAGCAAATCGACGATTTTAAACTGATAACCGGGCGTAATAAAAATATCGGTTTCGCCGGTGAACGGTTTGAGGATGCCGGGAGCGGTTGCCGCGCTTTCAAGCAGGCGGAGCGAGGTGGTTCCAATGGCGATCACCCGCCCGCCCGCCATGCGTGTCGCGTTGATCCGATCGACGGTTTCCTGTGTGAGAGTGCCCCACTCGGCATGCATCTGGTGATCTTCGGTATGGTCCACTTTGACAGGCAAAAAGGTTCCGGCCCCGACGTGCAGCGTGACGGTTTCAAACTGAACGCCGCGCTTTTCCAGACTCTGAAAAAGTTCGTCGGTAAAATGCAACCCGGCGGTCGGCGCAGCGACGGCCCCCTCCTCTTCGGCATAAACCGTCTGATAGTCATTTCGATCATTCGCACCCTCAGCATCTTCCCTAGACCGTTGAATGTACGGCGGGAGAGGCATGCGGCCATGTGTTTCCAAACATTGAAAAAGTTCTTCGCCACCGCAGTTGAACTTGAAACGAATCTCACCGCCCTCGCGCTTCTCCGTCACCTCAGCAGAAAAATCCTCGGCAAAATCGACGCGCTGACCCACCTTCAGCCGTTTGCCGGGCTTGGCAAAGGCGAGCCACTCATCGTCCGCCGTTCGCATGTGAAGAGTCGCCTCAATTTTCACCTCGCCGCGCAGGCCATCGAGCCGGGCCGGAATCACCTTCGTGTTGTTTCCAATCAGCAGGTCGCCGGGCTGAAGCAAATCCGGCAGGTCGCGCATCACACGGTCGGCAAAGCCTTCGCCGGTCAGGTCGAGCAGGCGTGCGGAATCGCGTGGACAAGCCGGATGGTTCGCAATGTGGCGCCTGGGTAGATCAAAATCAAAAAGGTCTACTTTCATAAGATTGGAATATGGGAATACTGGAATATGGGAATATTGAAAAGACAAACATTCATCCCATATCAATATTCCAACATTCCTCCATTCCATCATTCCTTTCCGCCCCCGGCTTTGATTATGCTCTCCATCTGAAATTCAGGAATAAAACGTATGATTCAAAAAACACAACTTTCCGCTTTTGTGAGCGAGATCTTCAGCTCTGCGCAAGGGGAAGGGGTTCATATTGGCCGCCGCCAGCCCTTTGTGCGGTTTTGCGAATGTCACCGCAACTGCCTCTACTGCGATACGCCGGTCGAACAGACAGAGACGGTTCGTATCGAACGGGTTCCGGGCAGCGGCGCGTTTGAGTTCGTCCCTAATCCGCTGTCGGTTGAGCAACTTCTGGAACTTCTCCATGAGTTGAACGATCCGAAATCCGCCCATGACGATCTATTCATCACTGGCGGTGAACCGCTGTTGCAGGCCGACTTTCTGGAGGCATTTCTTCCGGAGGCGCGCCAGCTGCTTAATCTGCCGGTTCACCTCGAAACGAGCGGTGACCTGATGGAGCCGTTTATGAACATTTCCGATCACATTGATCATGTTCTGATGGATATTAAGCTCCCGAGTGTCACCGGCGAACCGGAAACATGGGAACAGCACCAAAGGTTTATGGAAAAGATCAAAGCCGAGGAGATTGGAGCCACCATCAAACTGGTGGTGAGCGCGGACACATCGGATCAGGATCTGGCCGAGTCGGCCGAACTGATCACGGCGACAGGAACCTGTTCACATGTGGTGCTGCAGCCGATGACCGCCGCGCTGAAAACCGACCGCGTACCGACGGCACAACAGGTTTTGGGTTGGCAGTCGCAAATGGCACGGGCTCTCGGGCACAGCGTACGCATTATCCCGCAGTGCCACAAACTGATGGGGCTCTTATGAAAAAAGCCGTTGTTTTACTGAGTGGAGGGCTGGATTCCGCCACCGCGCTGGCGATTGCCAACGCAGCGGGGTTCGACTGCTACGCCCTCTCGTTCCGCTACGGCCAGCGTCACGCAGTGGAACTGAAATGCGCTGCGCAGATTGCCTCTGCACAGGGCGTAGCCGAACACCGCATTGTCGACATCGACCTGGCGGCCTTCGGCGGTTCCGCACTAACCGACATGAAAATTGAGGTGCCGCATGAAGAGAGTGCGACGGATGAAATTCCAATCACCTACGTTCCGGCGCGCAACACCATCTTTCTTTCGTACGCTCTTGCCTGGGCCGAAGTCCTCGACTGCACCCATATTTTCATCGGGGTCAATGCGCTCGACTACAGCGGCTACCCCGACTGCCGTCCGGAATTCATTGCGGCCTATGAAAAAATGGCCAACCTCGCCACGCAGGCCGGCGTAAGTGGAAAAAAACCGTTGACGCTCCACACTCCGTTGATGGATCTAACCAAAGCGGAGATCATTCAAAAGGGGCGGGAGCTGGGTGTCGACTACGCCGAGACCTCCAGCTGCTATGACCCCGCGCCCGCCGGAACAGCCTGCGGCACCTGCGATTCCTGCCGCCTGCGCCTTAAAGGATTTAAAGAAGCCGGGACGATAGACCCCAGGAAATATGAAATGTGAAAGATGAAAAATGAAAAATGAAAAAGGGTCTGCGACAGCCAACTAATAACAGGCCAACGCCGCTTGAGTTCCGATTTCATATTTCATACTTCATCTGTCATCCTTCCCAAAAAGGAGAAAACGATGCCTGAAATGCAGATTTATAAAACGTTACGTTTCGATGCCGCCCACCGCCTGACCGGTGTGCCCGATACCCACAAATGCTCCGCCATGCACGGCCACGGTTTTGAAATTGAG
>JAUXCB010000044.1 GCA_030619095.1 Verrucomicrobiota bacterium
ATGGCTACGATCCGACTTCTTGGTGATCTCAAGCGAACGGTCGCCACGGAAATTGAAGAAGATGACGCTGTCGCCATCGACAATCGGGCCGACGGGTGCACCGTCGCGCTCAATCACAAAGGGGGGCAGATCCTGATCGAGAATGCCCGGGGTCTCGGCGCGGAAGGCTTCAACCGCTTCGCGCATGGTGGCGAAGGTGCGGCCTTCGGCTTTTACATGGGCACTCCAGCCGCGATCCACCATGCTCCAATCGGCGTCGTAGCGGTCCATCGTGATGTTCATGCGTCCACCGCCAGAGGCGACGCAATAGTCGATCGAACCCTCGGCGTTGATCTCCGCGAGAAACCGGTCGAATCGATCAACATAGTCCAGTACGGAGGTCGGCGGCACATCGCGACCGTCGATCAGCGGGTGGATCCGTGCTTTTTTCACCCCTTGCTCTTTGGCCTTCTGAAGCATCGCTTCGAGATGATTCAGGTTGGAGTGAACGTTTCCGTCGGAAAAAAGGCCGATGAAGTGGAGGATAGACCTCTGGTCATTCACATTGGAGACGACCTCTTTCCAAACCGGGCCTTCGTACATCGAGCCGGTCTCGATCGCCGCGCCAACCAGCGCGGCGCCTTGAGCGAACACCCGGCCGCAGCCGATGGCATTGTGGCCCACTTCGGAGTTGCCCATGTCGAAGTCATCCGGCAGACCGACCGCTGTTCCGTGCGCCTTGATCTCCGTATACACCGCGTGTTCACGCAGCCAGTCGAGATGGGGGGTGTTCGAAATTTTCACATAATCGCTGGCCGGATTTTTTCCGATCCCGACCCCATCCATAATCACCAGAACCACCGGGCCTTCCGGGCCCTCAAAAACAGTCGATTTTTTTAATGCGTCCATCCCGTTGCTCCTTTTCTAAATCATTCCCTCTAATCGGGCTGAGAAGTAAACGCCCTGCCGCGTTCCCTTAAAAGTTCAAAGTGCCAAAAACTTGCACGATCCCCTCCTGTGAAATCACATCCAAGTGACACGATCGTGTCATTCAAATGTGATAAACTCTGGAAATCCAGAAGCCGCCCAGCCCCCGAACGCACTCTTTTACACCGTATCCAAACTTGCATTGCCCCTCTCTGCGTGTAGCATCGGCGCGTTTCATCTAATTAAAGGAAATTTATGGCTAAAGAAGAATCATTGGAATTTGAAGGGGTGGTAGAGAAAGTTCTGCCGGCTACGCTCTATAATGTGAAGCTGGAAAACGGACACGTCATCCTCGCTCATATCTCCGGCAAAATGCGTAAGCATTTCATTCGGATCGCCATTGGCGACCGCGTCACCGTCGCGATGTCCCCCTACGACCTGACCAAAGGACGCATCACCTTCCGCCACAGAAACTAGAGAGGAATAGTGGAATAACGGAACAGTGGATTATGGGGACTCCTGACTTCTCATCATTCATCCACCAATCCATCACTCCAACATTCCATTTTTCAGGAAGAGGAGCGCGATGACTGAAAAGAGATCTCTCTGGGGAAGCAAAATTGGGTTTCTGCTGGCGGCCATCGGCTCGGCGGTCGGTCTAGGCAACATTTGGCGCTTCAGCTATATGGCCTACGAAAATGGCGGCGGCGCATTTTTGATCCCCTATCTAATCGCCCTGCTCTGCGCCGGCATTCCGCTGATGATTCTCGAATACGCGCTCGGCCACCGCGAAAAAGCCTCCCCCCCGCTCGCCTTTGCCCGCATTCACCCGCTCTGGGAACCACTCGGCTGGTGGATGCCGGTCGTCGCCTTCTTCGGAATCAACCTCTTCTACGCCGCCGTCATCGGCTGGTGCATCAACTACTTCTGCCTCTCCCTCCATCTCGGATGGGGAGCCGATACGCAGGGGTTTTTCTTTAAAGAATTTCTGCAACTCAGCGACAACCCCTTTGTGCTCGGCGGAATCCGCTGGCCGATTCTCGGGGCGACCGCACTGGCCTGGAGTGCCTGCTGGGCCATCTGCTACCGCGAAGTGAGCCGGGGCATTGAAAAGGCCAGTATGATCTTCATGCCCCTGCTGGTTCTCCTCACACTGATCCTCATCGGCTGGTCGGTACAGCTCGATGGAGCCTGGGATGCCATCAAAGAATTTTATCTTAAAGCCGACCTCTCCCGGATCACCCTCACGACCGCCGCCGGGCGGAAAGTATGGGTTGCCGCCTTCGGGCAGATCTTTTTCACCCTCTCGCTCGGCTTCGGCATCATGATCACCTATGCAAGTTATCTGCCAAAGAAAAGCGACATCACCGGCAACGCGCTCGTCACCTGCATTCTCAACTGTCTCTACTCCATCGTCGCGGGCTTTGCCGTCTTTGGAACCATTGGGTTCATGGCCAAGGCCAAGGGGGTCCCTTTTGAAGAGGCCATTGCCAGCGGCCCCGGCCTCGCCTTCGTCGTCTACCCCGAAGCCATCAACCAACTTCCGGGCTTCAACCAGCTTTTCGGCGCACTTTTCTTCCTCGTGCTGATTGTTGCGGGTATCTCGTCGATGATCTCGCTGACCGAAGCCTTCAGCTGCTCCATCTGCGACAAATTCGCCATCAGCCGCAAAAAAGCCACCACCCTGATCTGCTCGATCGGGCTGGTCGGAAGCATTGTCTTCTGCACCCGCGCCGGGCTGCTCATCCTCGACATCGTCGACCACTTCATCAACAACTATGCGCTGATCCTCGGCGGGATCGTTGAATGCATCCTGGTCGGCTGGCTCTTCAAATCGCAGGTGATGCGCCGGCATGTGAACGAATCGGGAGGCCTGCGCCTCCTGCCGCTGTGGGATCTCTGCGTGCGCTTCATCACGCCCGCCGTATTGCTCATCGTCCTCGGCGTCGCCCTGCTGGCCGATTTTTCCGATGCCTATGAAGGCTATTCAGTCAATGCCCTGCTCTTTATAGGTGGCGGCATCCTGTTCCTCACCTGGCTCGGCTCCTTCATTCTGAGCCACATTCCCTGGAAACCCGAAAAGATGAAAACCCAGCACAAACCGGAGGAAGAAAATCTTCTGACGTAAAGAGAGTCAACAGTCGGAAAGTCCAAAGTCACAAGTCTCCGACCTTAGACATTCGACCTTCAGACCTTCAACAAGGGGAATAAACATTCCCCGCTCCAATGGTTGACAAACCGGAGGGGGTGTCCTAACTTCTCCGCTCTTTTGTGAAAGTAACCCCGAACGATTCGAGGGGGTGTTTAGAATATGGCAAGTACAACATGTGAAGTGAAACTCCGCCGCGGCGAGCCCGTTGAAAAGGGCCTCCGTCGCCTGAAGAAGCTCCTCGATCGCGAAGGAATCATTAAAGATATGCGCGCGCGCCGGCACTATGAAAAGCCCGGCGACAAAAAGCGTCTGAAACAGGCTCGTGCCCGCACCCGCGCAGCACGCGACCGTCGCGAAGCCCGAAACAAGTATTAATTTAACCAGAAGGTTTATGAACCATGGCAAATATTAAAAGTGCTCAAAAAAGAATCCGCTCGTCTGAAAAACGACGCGTCGACAATCTCGCGGTCAAAACGCGCGTGAAATCGGCTCGCCGACAGGCGCGCGAAGCGTTGAGTGCAGGAGTTGCTGAACCGGCTGCAGAAGCCATCCGCACCTATAGCTCGGTTCTCGATAAAGCTGTCAAATGCGGCATTATCAAGAAAAACACCGCCATCCGCCGTAAAACGCGGGCGACCGAGGCCCTGCGCAAACTCTCTGCATAGAGAGCCGTTTCCTTCTGGAAACCGAAAAGCCGTCCTGAAAAGGACGGCTTTTTTGTAGAGGAATAATGGAACAAAGGAATCTTGGATTAATGAATTTCAGAAGGAAGCAATGATTTGAAGATTTTTCTCATCTTCCAATACTCCATCACTCCCCTATTCCATCATTCCAATCTTCTTTACCAGGCGGCAATGGTCTGGGCCACAATCTTTCGGGCGACATCTTTCGCCGCACTGGAGAGCGAAGCGAGCTTTCCGGATGTCAGATCCGCATCGTAAGGAAAATCGGTATCCCCGACTACGCTGGGAATTTCCCGGAGCACCTCACCCGTCGTTGCATTATAAAGTACCGCCCTGACCCTCAGGTTCACCCGGTATTCACGGGTCAGCCTTCCGTGGGTGCGGTCATACGCGAGGGAGCTGAGATAATAATCGACGACTTTCACGTCCAGAATCGTGTCGGCGGCGCCCGTCCGGCGCAGAGCCAGCCGCCCGTCCTGCTGCACTTCGGCGCGCAGCGCCTTCATCACCGCGACTTCAACGGAGGGTTCATCGGACAGGTTCTCTACGGTCAGGCTGACCGTCCGATACTGCGCCGACAGGTTGCTGCCGCGCTGATAGCCGGCGCAGCCGGCGAAGAGCAGGGCAAGGGTGAGAAGGGAGAGGCATTTTGCAAATTTCATGACGACACCTTAGAAGAGTGCCCCGCTCAGGGTCAAGCTTGTAGCGAAAAAGAGCGTCTGTACTTGATTCGACCCTGCGCAGTTATTATCTTCGATGAAACCAAATGCAGAGGCGATAAGAATGAAGAAAGTACTGATTCCGACCCCACTCAACCCCGTGGCCAAACAACGGCTCGAGGCCAACGGAAACTACACCGTCGTACAGGACGCAAACACCGATCTCGTTGAGCTTGCCAAAAAAAACCCCGACAGCTACGCACTGTTTGTCCGCAGTGAAAAAGTGACGCCCGACATCATGGATGCCCTGCCCGCCCTCAAGGTCATCATCCGTGCCGGCGCGGGCTACAACACGATCGATATTCAATACGCCCGCTCCAAAAAAATTGATGTCATGAACACCCCCGGCGCCAACGCCAACGCCGTCGCCGAAGAAGTCATCGCGCTCATGCTGGCCGATGCCCGCCACGTGGTTCCCGCCGATGCCTCCACCCGCGCCGGCAAATGGGAAAAGAAAAACTTTATGGGCCGCGAAGTCACCGGCAAGACCATCGGGATCGTCGGGCTCGGTGCCATCGGCCGCTTGGTGGCCAAACGCCTCAGCGGGTTCAATGTCACCGTTCTCGCTTTCGACCCGGTGCTGTCCGAAGAAGCGGCCGGGCGACTCGGTGTCAAACTGCTTCCGCTGGCCGACCTGTTTGCGCAGAGCGATTATGTTTCCCTTCACATCCCCGAAAACGAACACACCCGCGGCCTCATCAATCGAGAGTTGCTCGAACAGATGAAAGACGGCGCCACACTCGTCAACTGCGCCCGCGCCGGGGTGATCAACGAAGAGGATCTCCGCGCCATCAAACCCGAAAAGAACCTGCGTTTCCTCAATGATGTCTACGCCAAAGATGCCGAAGGCGACAAATCCATCGCCGACCTCGCCGACATCATGGTGCCGCATCTTGGCGCGAGCACCCAAGAGGCCAACTACAACGCCGCGCATCGCGCCGCCGAGCAGCTGATCGATTTCGACGAAAAAGGGGTCACCTCCTACATCGTCAACCGCGACATCCCTGAAGGGCTCGACGAAGCCTATGCCGACCTCGCCTTTACCATCGCCAAGCTCACCCGCGCCCTGGTCGGGGCCGCCACCCCGCTCAGCAAAATCGAAACCAGCTTCTACGGCGACCTTCAGCGCTTTAGCAACTGGCTCGCCGTTCCAATCACCTGTGCCCTGAGCGAAGAGTTCGACCGCTCCATGGATGAAAAAGCGGCCATCGACTATCTTAAAGAGATGGGCATCGACTACGACACCCGACCGACCGACGAGACCAAAGGCTACGGCAATTCCATCACGGTCGATCTGATGGCCCGCATCGACGAAGAGAGTCTTAAACGCATCAGTGTGCGCGGCACCGTGACGGAAGGCCGCTTGATGGTCTCTCGCATCGGCGGATTCGACGGGCTCTATTTCGAGCCCAAAGGCCACCTCACCCTCTTCACCTACACGGACCGCCCCGGCGTACTCAGCGAAATCGCCGGTGCTCTGGCCGAGGAAGGCATCAATATTGACGACGTGCGCAACCCGCACGACAACAAGGGCGAGCGCTCCATTGCAATTCTGAAAGTCAGCAAGCCCGTCTCCGAAAAGGTTCTGTCCGACATCGCCGAAAAAATCAACGCGCTCACCTCCTGTGCCGTCTCGTTTTAAAGAGAGATCGAAGACTTGAGGCTTGAGACCGGCTGCTGATCGCTCTACATTTCAGCTCATGAACAGAAAGCACGCTGTTCGACAGTATGACCCGCCACTCAGAACACGGACTCTGGCCTGTTGGATATTTTACGGACAACCCTTCAAATCAAATGCCCGCAAGAGCACGCTTTCTGGGAACTCTCAATGAGATCCCTGAACAAACAAAATCCCTCTTCATCAAATACGCCATTTTAGCTCTGGACGAAGATGTCGACAAAGACTCCATCAAAAAATATGGATCGCTGTTCCCCCACCTTCTATTTGTCCCGAAAGCTCTCCTTCACACCTCGTCCGGGATCATCCCAAAAGATATTAGCGGGACGCTTGGCCTGGAAGTCCGGCACAACCTGCAGGTTCCCTCCATTTATAAAATCAAGCGTCTCATTGACTTTCTACTAACAATCCCCTGCCTGCTGGTTGGAAGCGTTATGATGGGGATGATTGCCATCCTAAAACGATCTGCGCGTTAACGCATTAAATTGTTGCCGCTTTCAGCGGCGGTTATCAGTTCATAGTTACAAGTTATCTGTTCTTACTCTTTTTGCGATCTCTCGCGGGTTCATATTCAGCAGGCTCTTCACAGATACACTCGGTGCGTTGCTGTGAATACTGCATAGCTCGCCGACTGATTTCTTCCCCGCTTACACCCGGAAAAAGTTTTTTGCGCCATTGGGTGTAATCCAGACAATCTCGATGGAGAAGAAATACAAAACGCTCGGCATCAACCAATCCAAGACTGCCCGACAAGGCTTCAAACCCGCGAATCTTTATTTCTGTATCAACCATTTTCATTTTCCTGCTCCATAACAAAAGCCACTGGAGTCATAATGCGAATGCGCTCAAACGTCGAGACCTTTCGCAGAATGCCTTTATCCACGCCCCGTCTATCGAAGGATGCTCCCGCATCGCCAAAGCCCTCGGCATCAAGCTCAAAGATCTTTTTGACTTCTGATTCACTCGAACCACTAATCGACACTAATTTTCACGAAGGTTTCACAGCGCGGCATAGCCGCCGCGTCCCTTTCGGAAGCGACCGCAAAGCGCCTCGTTAAAACGTTAAAATCACAGCCAATCAAACGGCACAGCCAGACAACGTTCATTCAGACGCAACAGCTCTTCTCCCGCGTAAACCACCAGGCCTGTCTGCGCCCGGTCTTTTTCTTTTTCCTGAAAAATTCGGATAGAACGGGCGTCCATCGGATGCGCCTTTGTGGAGGATTTGATCTCCACGGGAAAAAGTTTTCCGTCTTTTTCGATAATCAAATCCACTTCAGCTCCGCTGTGCTGCCTGTAATGATAAAGTGCAGGCGGCAACGGGAAGGATTGTATTCGCTTATGAATCTCCGTTGCGACCAAGGTTTCAAAAAGCGCACCAAAAGCCGGATGCCCCTGAACCGCCTGATCCGATGAAATTCGCATCAGGTAGCAAGCTAAACCGGTATCGCTCAAATACCCTTTTGGCCGGGAGCTAAGACGTTTGATGTGGTTGGCTGAAAATGCCGGAATTTCAAGCCATTGATACGTTCCCCGCAAAATTCCAATCCAGCGTTTCGCCGATGGAGCCGACAAACCGATATCGCGCCCCAAATGGTTGTAGTTACATTCCTGCGCACTCAATGAAGCACAAAGAGCGAGAAACGCGGCAAATTGTGTTTCATCACGGGCATCCAGAAGAACCCTCACATCGCGTTGCAGATAGGTTCCGACATACCCGCGCATCCACCCCGGAACGACTTCATCCCGAAGGGTTTGAACCTCAGGGAACCCGCCGCGCCATATTTGACGGGTTGCGGAGAGTTTCCGAGAACCCATCCCGTGCAACATATCCAATACCCCATCACTGTTCTGAGAATCCCCCTCAAGCCAACGCGTAAGCCAGTCTTGGCTCGCCGATCCGAACTGCTCGGCGAGGCTGAACCCCGACAATTCTAATATCCCCACCCGGCCCGCCAATGACTCGGCCAACTGTTTCATGATTTCCCATTGCTGTGATCCGGTAATCAGATACATACCCGGGGTTCGAGACCGATCAACCGCCCGCTTCAACGCAGGAATCAATTCAGGTACATACTGAATCTCATCTAAAATCAACGGCGGTGGATTATTTTTCAAAAAAAGGTCAGGATCCTGCCGGACGCCATAAATATCCTCAACAGGATCAAATACAAACGTTCGATGCGTTTTGCCGAAAAAATGTTCCAGCAATGTGCTTTTCCCAACCTGCCGAGCCCCGCTAACCAGCGTGCATGGAAAAGATTCCGCATACGCCAGTAACTTCCGCTCAAGTACCCTATGAATGTATTTCATGTGGAAAACATAACATTTGATGTTATGTTTTCAAGAATTTTTCAACCTATAATTTCAGCTTGTTTTGTTACCGACCCGCACTTTAAGGAAAAGGGATTCTATAAAAGCAAGGTTGTGACCAGCCATTGGGTGAAGAGGGGGGCATCCCCGCTTCCCTCCGGGTAAGCGGCACTACATACCAGCGCAGACTTGTCGTATGAAGCGACGGACTTCTTCATGAAATCGAGCAGTCGAAAAGTGCGCGGCATTTTCGCGGCAAAAAAGATGTCAGTGTAGACATTTGAACATTTTCCCATTTACACTTTTTTCTCATCCTGCTCATCCCGTCAAAATCCTCTCCCAACATCTCCGCAGGGCTTCTTTTCTTTTCCCTATTCGAAAACGGGGGTTTCCACGGTTCGAACGGGATGGAAACGATCAGGAGCGTTGTTCCACATGCTGCATAGCTCGCCGACTGATTTCTTCGCATGGATTGGCTCCATTTTCGTAGTCTAAAATGTACGACCTTATATTTATCATCCG
>JAUXCB010000198.1 GCA_030619095.1 Verrucomicrobiota bacterium
CATGCGTGTTGCGCGGGGATATAATGATCGTCCGCACGCGGCGCCCTACGACTGTCCTGCAAGGGGCACAGGCAGTCAAAATAAAGCGCCGTCAGCCAGCTCCACATGCCGCCGTCACTCAAAATGGTGCCGTATGGCAGCTGTTTGAGCTTTTCAGTCAGATATTCTGCAGCCTCGGCGGCGGTTTCAAAGGAGCGATCGTCGATATCGATATCAGGGGATACCGGTGTCGAGAAACGGTTATCTGTCACCAACGCGCGTATTCCCTCAAATCCACCACCTTCCCGCACGGCCTGTATCGCTGCCCTGAAACGCTCCACGCCTTCCTCATTGAATGAACACAGCATCATGGTCATGGTTTCTCCTTGTTCTTGGTATCGGCGTACAGGTCCGCGACGCCTTTTGCCTTACAGAATTCCGCGACTGCCACACCAGCCCACCGGCGTTTTTCCTCCGAGGATTCGGGTTCCGATGGCGGACTGCCGACACCCGGCAACTGGCAGACATACCGGAGCCAGGCGACACCCCAGTCCTCTTCCGGGTCTCCGTCGGTGTCCGCCATGTCCTCCCTTTCCAGTACGATATATTCCAGAATCTGGCGGATTGCAGCGGGATACACCAGTGAGAAAAACTGTGAATCATTTCTTACAATGTAAGTAATATCGACTTTGCCCAGGTTTTTGTTGATCACAATGGCAGGCCGCTCGCCTTCAAAGTCCATCTGCCAGATTTCCTGCCCCAGATCCTCGTATCTGACATCCATCAGTCCCAGACGCACCGCACCACTCTCATCCGCCGCTCGCGGGGTGATTCCGTCCACGGTCGCCAACAGCCTGCCGTGCCTGCCGGTCTCATCGACCACCTTTACCCTGAATGACACCGTATCGGGACTCTGAATCTCTTTGAGACTCCGGTCTGCAGGAATCTTCCGCGACGCTACAGTGCCGTAGGGAAATCGCATGTAAGATGTCTTGTGGTAGGCCTCCACATACACCGAGGCATCGGCCGGCATATCCTCCAGCTCGAGTTTGGTCAGATTGAAGGCCGGCACCTCGCCTTCGGACTGCCGCACCAGCTGGATTGCCACCTGGGCACGATGTATTTTCCTGCGCCCGGTATAATTGAAGTTGCGTATCATGATGGCGCTCCAACGGGATCCACCCGCACCTTGAGATCACGATTGGGATCAAAGCCTGCGATCTGTACCGAGAAATCATCATCCCTGATATCGAACTCCAGTGTATTTTGTTCCCGCACAGTCACATCCACACCATCCGTATCCAGTGTGATGGGGTTCTTGTCCAGTTCGAAGTCGGCTGGATTGTATTTTCTGAACGGATTGCCCCGCCGGACAATATAGCCAAGCTTCACCCTGACGGCCTCAGGTCTTCGTTCAGCATGGGGGTGGCGCCTGATAGTCAGTCCACCCGGAATCTGGGCGACCTGGAGCATGGGTGTCGGTGGTGGTGGTGGCGTGTTCAGCCCCTCGGTTGAATCCTTTCCTTTTTTCTTTTTCCTGCTGGGTGTATTGGAGTCGGTCTGTTGCTCCATCGCAAGGAAGAAGAGATCCTTCAACAATTCCTTGTCGACCGTGCCGGCCGGCGGGCTCAGTTCCCGTACCAGCCGCGAAAGAGTGTCCCTGACAAAGTTCAGACAGGAAGGCGCGTGCTCATAACGGCCCTTGAATTTCGGCGAGTCCTTGTGCCACTCCGTATGTGCGGGATTCTCCGCGTCACCCAGCATTGAGGCGAGCGGACCGGGCTCGATCACCACAACGCCACGCATGCCCTGGGGCAACCGTGGCTCCACCCCGATGATCTTGATGCCCTCGCGGATATAGTGACTCTCGTAGCCTTCGAGTGACGGGTCACGTTCCAGATAAGCGCAGAATTGACCGGGCACCGGCGCCTGCCCGGCCCGCTGCACTTTGGTTGGAATGCGGAATGCTATCCGGCCGCCGTCCGTGAATCTGCCGCGGGCCTCTGCAATCACATCGTCAGCAAAACCGATCTTTGTCCAGTTTGGCGCGGCACGAAGTTCCGCCGCCTTCGCGGGCTCAATACAACCATCCCCGTCCTGGGCAAGAATCCAGCGCACAAACTCCAGGCGCCGTTCCAGCTGCTGCCGGTCAACCTTCTGCGCCGAAAAATCAATGCGTTCCAGCGCGGCATCGATCGAATCATAGTCGATGGTCAGCATGCCGTCTGCGATTTCCACCTGAACGATCAGATCCCCGGCCAGTATCGGATGGAAATACTGCTCGATCACCGCCAGCAGAATCTCATTGGGTGTCAGCTCCTCCTCGGGAAACGGGATGACAATGGAAAGCCCGGATTCAGCACCGCGCTGCAGTCCGAAAAGCTCGCAGAACCCATCCAGGTGGCCTGGGTCCTCGGCCGGCGTGCCGAAATCCGGATTCGCCGCATCGGTGAACAGTCCGAATTTCCCGTAGGGTGCGCATCTCTCCCCCGCATCGTCGCGGTGGATTTTAAGAACCGCCTGTCCGGCAAGCAGCCTCCGCCCATCACTGGCGCGGACGGTGAGACCGAAGAAAGAATTGATCTGGGAAGACGCCGGAAAGACGCTCTTGCCCAGCCCCCAGCGCCCGCGGTCATCCTCACCCTTGCCGGACCGAGCAATATTGCGCCAGAAATAAAAGTAGTTGTGGGCGCCGCCGTCACTGCCCTCAATATCATCTTCTTCCGGGTCACCCTCCAGCCCGGAGGTGCCAAAGTCCTCGATGACCAGGTAAGGGACAGCAGATCCCTCCGGCGGGACTTGACGCAACCCGCAGCCTTTCGCAACAAGATGCTGCCGCAGACCCTGCAGATGGGATTCGCAACTAGCCGCCGGTATATGTGAAGCCGCCGCATGGGTTCCGAACCGGAACGTCACCCGCACCGACTCCGATGAGCGCTTAGGCTTCGCGTCCAGGGAGTTCTGGATGGTTTCCCGAACCAGCGCCTTGGGCAGACCGCCGACAATATCGGTGGAAAAGAACTCGCCATGTACGGGGTCCACCAGCTCCTCGCCCTTGGACATGACACGGAATTTCCATTGTGCTGTATCACTCATGTTTCCTCCCCGCCGGCGTGGTCACGCATCCGGCAGTTGATCCTCAGCCTCCCGGAGCCCTTCAACCAGCAGACTGATCAGTTCATCGCGAAATGTCACACCGTTGCTGGGCGGCGAGAATTCATCCGTACCATCATCCATACATCAATAGTAAAACGGTCCAACTCAAAGCTTGAATATATCTTCAGCACTTGCCCCACTGCTTTCGAATCGTGTCTTCATTTCATCTATTGCCTTTTTTAAGGCTCTGTGTATTTTGTCTGTGTCACTTTTCGTGTACGAATAATTGCTTTTATTCGACAGATTACCGATCAATTTAATGTCTTTGATCGCACGAGTTACACGTTTTTCCGCCAATTCTACAAATTTTTTTCTGTCTGCCTCTCTTGCCATTTTATTTAACTCGAACCTATTATTCGTCGTATTTACGATGATAATTATAATTCGTATATATTTCAAATATACGATATTTTATTTTAATTATTACTTTGTACTATACCCGTATTTACCGCGATTAATTGGTCTAATATTTCGTATATTCATGAATGATCGGGC
>JAUXCB010000029.1 GCA_030619095.1 Verrucomicrobiota bacterium
CGTAGGCCCCTCTGGGCCGGAGGCTGTTTAGTCTCTTGCTGTTAAGGAGTTTCTGTGGAAAACGTGCCCCGAAGCCTCGGGGTCTTCGACATAAAAAACAAGAAAATGACGGATAGTAGTACAGAGGCCGAAAAAGAAACAGAATACAAAAAAGAACGTGGCTGGCTGATTGACTCAAGTGGACACAATTTAGGTGCCACCCATGGATAAATTTGGCGGCGTTTTCGCTCTAAAACACAACATGTAGAGAGTGCTGGATTAAATCAGCCAGCCACGAAAAAGAATGGAGGGACACAGAGCCGTGTTCTGAATCCCGGCTCTGTTTTTTTCCGTGTCATCTGTGTGATCCATCGTTATTCTCCCGTTCTTTTGAAAGAGGAGTGGAAAAGGATTCCCATGAATAAAAATGACTTTCTGAAGAGACTGGATGGGC
Organism: Verrucomicrobiota bacterium; assembly: GCA_030619095.1. GTDB lineage: Bacteria > Verrucomicrobiota > Kiritimatiellia > Kiritimatiellales > Tichowtungiaceae > Tichowtungia. The sequence goes on from JAUXCB010000029.1 coordinate 434, forward strand.
TGGACATTGCCTATTACAGCCTTTCTGAGCTGGAGAAGCAGGGCGGCTATAATTTCTCGAGAACGCCGAAGTCGATCAAGGTGCTGATCGAGTCGTTACTCCGAATGCAGGGCCACCCGGCCTATACGCCGGAGCAGGTCGACGCACTTGCGCAATGGACACCCACCTCTGAGAAACAGGAATTGCCCTACATGCCGGCCCGAGTTCTTTTGCAGGATTTCACCGGGGTTCCGTGTGTGGTCGACCTGGCCGCGCTCCGCTCCGCGATGCAGAAGGCGGGTAAAGATGCCGCCCGGATTGAGCCGTTGATCCCGGTCGATCTCGTGATTGACCACTCCGTGCAGCTCGATGCCGCTGGGTGCGCAACGGCGTTTGATGTCAATGTCGACCGTGAGTTTGAGCGCAACGAAGAACGCTATAAATTCCTCAAGTGGGGTCAGCAGGCTTTTGAAAAGTTGCGCGTGCTGCCGCCCGGTCTCGGCATCTGTCACCAGATTAATATGGAATATCTCGCCGGGTGTGTGATGACAGATGACAACGGCATCGCCTATCCCGACACGCTCGTCGGAACCGATTCGCACACCACCACGATCAACTGTATGGGGGTGCTGGGCTGGGGTGTCGGCGGCATTGAAGCCGAAGCCGCGATGCTCGGTCAGCCGATCCCGATTCTCACCCCCGAAGTGATCGGGTTTAAATTGATCGGGAAATTGAAGGCGGGGGTCACCGCCACCGACCTCGCACTGACGGTCACCCACTTGCTGCGCGCCAAAGGGGTCGTCGGAAAGTTTGTCGAATTCTATGGGGAAGGCGCGGCGAACCTGCCGTTGGCCGACCGGTGTCCCGTCGCCAACATGGGGCCGGAATACGGAGCCACCATGGGCTTCTTTGCCATCGACGAAAAAACCATAGACTACCTCCGTGAAACCGGCCGGTCTGATGAGCAGTGTGAGCTGGTCGAAGCCTATTGCAAGGCGCAGGGACTTTGGGGCTTTGATGGCGAAACCGACTACACCGATACCGTTGAACTGGACCTCGCTACAGTCGCACCCTCTATCGCCGGGCCGCGCAAGCCGCATGAAGGTCTCGCTCTGTCGGAACTCAAGCAGGCGTTTATTGAGGAGTTCCACCCCTCAGAAAAATCGGTTGATGTGCCCGGCTACGGAACGATTAAAGAGGGGTCCGTTGTGATTGCATCGATTACGAGTTGCACCAACACCTCCAATCCCGGCTTGATGATGGGCGCGGCGATCGTCGCAAAAAAGGCGGTCGAAAAAGGGCTGGCCGTTCCTGCATTTGTAAAAACCTCGCTGGCTCCCGGCTCGCAGGTTGCAACTGAATATTTGAAAGATGCGGATCTGCTCAAGCCGCTCGAAGCGCTCGGGTTTCATGTCGCCGCCTATGGCTGCGCCACCTGCATCGGCAACAGCGGGCCGTGCGCACCGGCCATCGATGAAGCCATCAAAGAAAACGGACTGACCGTTGCGGCAGTGCTTTCCGGCAACCGAAATTTCGAAGGCCGAGTTTATCCACTGACCCGAGCCAACTACCTCGCCTCGCCGCCGCTCGTCGTCGCGTACGCGCTGGCCGGGAAGGTCAACATCGACCTCGACAGCGAGCCGCTCGGAACGGATAAAAATGGAAATGACGTTTTCTTGAAAGAGATCTGGTACACCGAAGAGGAGCTGGCGGAAGCCATGAAAATCGCGGCGAACAGCAGATACTATAAGGAAGTTTACACCGATGTTTTCACCGCAAACGAACCGTGGAATGCACTGGAGGCCGCCACCGGTGAGGTGTTCAACTGGGACGACGGCTCGACCTATATCCGCCAGCCCCCCTTTTTTGACGGGTGCGAAAAGCCGGCCGGCGAGCTGGCCGACATTGAGGGGGCCTCCGTGCTCGGACTCTTTGGTGACTTCATCACGACCGACCATATTTCCCCGGCCGGGGTCATCCCGGCCGACAATCCGGCCGCACAATATCTGCTCGACCACGGTGTGGAGAAGAAAGACTTCAACAGCTTCGGTTCGCGTCGCGGAAACCATGAGGTGATGATGCGCGGAACCTTCGGGAATATCCGTATCAAAAACAGACTCGTTGAGCGCGAGGGCGGCTTCACCGTCAAAGACGGCGAAGAGATGCCGATCTATACCGCCGCCATGAAATACATCGAAGAGAAAAGACCCCTCATCGTTCTGGCCGGCCAGATGTACGGTGCCGGCTCGTCGCGCGATTGGGCCGCCAAAGGAACGAAGCTTCAAGGGGTCCACGCCGTACTTGCCGAAAGCTTTGAGCGTATTCACCGCTCCAACCTTGTGGGAATGGGCGTGGTGCCGTGCGAGTTTATCAACGGGGAAACGGCGGAGAGTCTCGGGCTGACCGGCAAGGAGAGTTATACCATTCGCGGGATTGCAACAGGGTTTGAGCCGGGGAAAATTCTGACGGTTCACGCCGATGAGAAGGTGTTTCAGGTGAAGGCCCGTGTCGATACGCCGCTTGAAATTGACTATCTCAGGAATGGCGGGGTTCTCCACTACGTGCTCCGAAATTTTATGCAGCGAACTTAAAAATATTCGCGACCGATCGTCCACCCGATAAAGACCCCCAGAATGCTGCCGAGGCTGCTGAGCGCGAAGGCCCAGCCGAATCCTCCGGTCAGACTGCCGAGCCACCAGCCGATCCAGCCGACAATGCATGCACCGATCCAACAGAATAGTTTTGTCATAGGACTCAATTTAGCGTTCCAATGAGTGGAATAAAAGATTCCAATGGCTGGAGAGTTTACTGCTGTTTTTTCAAATGGATACCTTATGAATTTTGACTGGCTGATTATCGATGGCTACAACCTGCTTTATCAGGATGGAGCACTGAATGGCCTGCGCGGCGAGCTGCAGACAGCGCGCCAGCGGCTGGTTCGCCGGATTGAGCGCGCAGCTCCTGAGATGGCACCGCGCATCACGGTGGTTTTCGATGGGCGCGAAGGCGGGCGCGATGCGGCGTTCGATGCCCGCCATCTTGAGGTGATCTTTTCGCCCGCAAATCGGACGGCAGATGCGGTGATTGAGCGGATGGTTTCTGAGGCGAAGGAGCCGGAACGGATTTGTGTGGTGACCTCTGACCGGATTGAGGCGCAGATTGTCTCCGCCGCCGGGGCGTCGGTTTTGTCGTGTCTGGAGTTCATCCGCCGGTGCGATGCGGCCGAGGCCGCGCCCGGACCGCGCGGGTCACGAAAATCCATAGAAAAAGGGTCAACTTTGGGCGATTTTTTTCCGCCAAATCTTCCCAATAAATAGGTTTCATCCCTCTTTCCAATATTCCATGATCCCCGCTTATCCCACGTATTCTATTTTTATTTGTTATGAGAATTTTAATCATTGGTGCTGGAAATGCCGGGCGGCAGCTCGCTCGCCGGCTTTGCGAAGAGAAACACAGTGTGGTGATGGTCGATGCCGACCCGAAGGCGCTGGCCGAGGCGGAAGCCAAGCTGGATATCCTGACCCTGTGCGGTTCGGGATCGAGCCCGCATGTGCTCGCTGAGGCCAAGGTGGAGAAGTGTCACCTGGTCATCGCGGTCACCGACTGCGATGAGGTGAATATTCTGGCGTGCCTGTATGCTCATGCCGCCGGGGTGCCTCGCAAGGTGGCGCGGGTCGCCAGCCCGGAATATATTCACGCAGACGATACCTATGATTTGACGTCGATGGGCGTGGATCTGGTGATCAACCAGAAGCAGGAGTGTGCCCGCGAGATTTTTCACAGCCTCAAGATGCCCGGCGCAATCGAAGCGTTTGATCTGTTTGCCGGCAAAGTGATGGTTGCAGGGTTTCGGATTGGTGAGGCCAGCCCGCTGGCTGGCAGAACCCTGGCCGCCTGCGAGGAGACGGAGTTGATTCAGCAGGTTCGCATTATCGCGATCCTGCGTGACGGCGAATTGACCGTTCCGCGCGGAAATACCCGGGTCGAGGTGGATGACCTGCTCTATTTCGTGGGTCAACGCAAGGCGATCTCCGCGTTCGCCGAATGGAGTTGCCCGCGCTTTCCAACCATTCAGAAGGTGGTGATTGCCGGTGGCGGGGACCTTGGGCTGATGCTGGCCCGTATGATTGAAGATTCCGTGGAGTGTGTCCTGCTTGAACAAAATGAGGAACGGGCCCGCCTCTGTTCGGCGCAACTTAACAAAACACTCGTTTTGCGTGCTGACGCGCTGTCGGAAAGTGCGCTGGAAGAAACCGGTGTGACGAAACGAACCGCCTTTGTCGCGCTGACCGGCGATGACGAAAATAACATTATGAACTGCCTGATGGCTCAAAAGCAGGGGGTTGGTTTCACCGTCACCCAGATTGCCCGCACGGACTATGTTCCGGTCATTGAGAGCCTGAAGCTGGTGAGTCACGTGGTGAGTCCGTATATCTCCACGACTCACGCGATTTTGCACTATCTTCGTTCGCAGGAGGTTCAGGCCGCTTCGCTTCTGCATAATCTGCCCGGCGAGCTGTTGGATGTGGTGATTTCCACCGGCAGTTCATTGAGCGGAAAACGGATTCAGGACATTAAGTTGCCGCACGCCGCCATCATCGCCACCGTTTTGCGCGGTCCAGAGGTGATGTCTGCCACCGGAAATCTGAAGCTGGTTCCGACCGACCGGTTGCTGATTTTTTCACATCATGACGCCGTTAAAAAAATCAAGGCTCTGTTTCTGAAATGAACAAGCGCGCAGTTTTCCATCTCGTTGCAATGGTTACGCTGGTGATCGGTGCCTCCATGGGTCTTTGTTCTGCCCTCTCCCACTACTGGGGCGATCCGGTCTGGGCGCGCCAGAGCCTGATCTTCTCCTCCGCCATCACCGCCGGGTTCGCACTCGTTCTGCTGTTTCTGACGCGTGGCGATATCAACCTGTCGCGACGCGACGGCTTTGCGGTGGTCACCTTCGGCTGGATCTTTGCCGCCGCTTTCGGAGCACTGCCCTATATTTTTTCCGGAGTGATTCCCCATCCGGTGGCCGCCGTGTTCGAAACGATGTCTGGATTCACCACGACCGGCGCCTCCGTGCTTCCCGCCGGAGAGTTCCAAACTCTGGAAAGCATTCCGCGCGGCATTCTCTTCTGGCGTGCGCTCACCCACTGGTTCGGTGGGATGGGGGTGCTGGTGCTCTGTGTGGCGATTCTTCCGTTCCTCGGGGTGGGCGGCATGCAGCTCTACCGAGCCGAAATGCCCGGGCCATCCAAAGACCGGCTCACCCCGCGCATTACCACCACGGCTAAATTGCTGTGGGGGGTCTATGCGCTGCTGACACTCTTAGAAATTCTGCTCCTTAAATACGCGGGCGGCATGAACTGGTTTGACTCCTTCTGCCATACCTTCGCCACCATGGCCACGGGCGGGTTTTCTACCCGAACCGCCAGTGTCGGGGCGTTTAATAGCGGGGTTGTAGACTGTATTATCATTTTCTTTATGTTCCTGGCCGGTGTGAACTTCTCCCTTCACTACTACGCGCTGACCGGCAAGCCAAACCGCTATTTCAAAGATCCCGAGTTTCGGTTCTACCTCACTTTTTTACTGCTCTGCTCCCTGTTCCTCACCTTCAGTATTTGGGGAACCGTCTATGAGGATTTCCTTTTCTCTTTGCGTACCTCCCTTTTTCAGGCCACCTCCATTCTCACCACCACTGGATTTGTCACCGCAGACTTCGATATTTGGCCGAACGGTTCACGTCTTCTTCTGGTGCTGATGATGTTCGTCGGCGGGTGCGCCGGCTCCACTGGGGGTGGAATCAAGGTGCTCCGAATTTTCATTCTCTGGAAAAAAATGGTCAAAGAAGTCGGCCTGTTTATGCGCCCGCAGGCGGTCATGCAGATTAAACTCGGCGGGAAGCTGATCGAACAGGAAATTATTTCACACATCTCCGCATTTTTTATTATTTTCTTCCTTGTGTTTGGGCTGGCGTCCTTCCTGATGACCTTCTACACGCCGGACTTGGAAACCGCCACCACCTCCGTGGTGGCCACGCTGGCCAACATCGGTCCGGGACTCAACGCGGTTGGAGCCACACAGAACTATGCGGCCATTCCCGTGCCCGGACAGATCATTCTGACCCTTTGCATGCTCCTTGGCCGCCTTGAGCTCTATACCGTTCTCATCCTTTTCCTCCCCAGCTTCTGGAAGAAGTAAAGGGAATGGAATGATGGAATACTGGACTGGTGGAGTGCTGGAAGAACGGAGTAGAAGATGTCGTATCGTTTACCTGTATTCATGAAACGATTCTTGCTTAGAAAGATCATATGAACTCTTCCAATAATCCCACATTCCAACGTTCCCATCCTCCCGTTGTCTCTCTCGTCAGCCTCGGCTGTGCAAAAAACACCGTCGATTCAGAACTCATACTCGGACGCTTTGTTGAAAGCGGATGGATGATTGCCGAGGAGCCTGCAGACTCCGATATCTGCCTCCTCAACACCTGCGGATTCATCGAAGCCGCCCGCGAAGAAGCCGCCTCCGTCCTTCACGAGCTGCGCGCCCTCAAAGCCGGCGGCGGCCCGAAATCCATTATTGCGCTCGGGTGCCTGGTCAAGAGGGCGGTCGATTGTCCGGAAACCGACCATTTTCTGGAGGCGGCCGATGCGCGCGCATCCTTCAACGACTACAGCCGACTGCCCGAAATGGCTTTGGAACTGCTTGGAGATACCCCGGAACGTACTGAACCTCAGGGGTATACCGAATTCTTAACACAGCCGCGCCTGCGGATGGGTTCCCCGCACACGGCTTACCTTAAGATTTCCGAGGGTTGTTCCAACCCCTGCACCTTCTGCTCCATTCCAAAAATCCGGGGAAAACAAATCAGCCGTCCGATGGACGACATCGTCGCCGAAGCGCACTCGCTGATTGAGGCGGGGGCCTGCGAGATCAGCCTGATTGCGCAGGACACAACCGCCTATGGAAAAGAGCGGGACGGTGAGCTGCACCTTTTCGCTTTGCTCGAACGGATTCGCGATGAAATTAGTGAAAACGTATGGTTTCGTCTCATGTATGCCTGTCCGCAGCACCTGACTCGCGCGGTGCTCGAGGTGTTGGCTTCCGATCAACGTTTCTGCCCCTACATTGATATGCCGCTTCAGCACATTTCCGACTCCATGCTCAATTTGATGGGCCGCCAGATGACTCGATGTCAAACGCTGGAAAAGCTCAACCTCATCCGCGAGGTGCTGCCCGGTTGCGCCATTCGCACGGCCTTTATTGTCGGCCATCCCGGCGAAACCGATGCGGACTTCAACGAGCTGCTGGAGTTTGTGAAAGAGGGATGCTTCACGCATGCCGGAGTTTTCACCTATTCAGCGGAGCCCGGAACCCTCTCTGCCAACCTGCCGGACCGTGTGCCGGAGGAAACAAAAGAACAGCGCCGGGCGCTTTTGATGGAAGCCCAGCGCGAGGTTTCCGCCGCCCGTTGCGCCGCGCAGGTCGGCAAAACCGTTGAAGTGATGATCGATGGCTCCGGCGAAGAGGGGCTGCTCGCCCGCTCACAGCTTGAAGCGCCCGAGGTCGATGGGCTCTTTTTTCTTCCAGAATTCGAAGGAGCCATTCCCGGTGACCGCTATGACGTTAAAATCATCAATGCGCTTGATTATGACTTTGTGGCTGAATAAAAACAGCGATCTTGTTGACGGGAAAAAATACGTTTAAACGTATAAATTATAAATCAGATCAGCTACTTTCTATCACCATTAAGGCGAATGATTATGATGGGTCGAAGTCGAATTTCGACTATGCTGGCCCGCTGACCGAAACGATGCTGCTGGGTTGTGTGGCCGCACGTGTGGGTTCGGGTACGAAACGGACGTGGGATAGCAAGAACATGACGACCGGAAACGATCTGGCCGACCGCTATATTCGGCATGAGTACCGTAACGGCTGGTCGCTGTAGGTTGATGGAAAAGGAACGCTATGAAAAAGAGTATCGTATTTACTGTGATGATGGTTGGGGTGGCGGGTTCTCATGCCGCTACGGATATGCATCGTCTAATCTGGAATGATGATCCGGCCACAACCATGACGGTGGCCTGGCGCCAGCTAGGCGATGAGGCGAAAGTGTATTATGACGTGGTTGACCCTGGTCGGGAGCCCGCGTCGTACGGGAACTTTAAATGCTACACCCGCAAGAACGACCATCTTGGGCTTAATACCCATTTTTCCCGCATAACCATGCTCCAGCCCGACACAAAATATTATTTCCTGATTGCCGATGGGGATTCGGTCAGCCGACGCTATTCCTTCAAGACCGCGCCCGCTAAACGGAAAGACTTTACCTTCATTGCCGGAGGAGACACCAAGAGCAGCGATCAGCGCAAGAAAAAGGGCGTGGAGGGGGAACCTCCCCAAAAGTCCGCGTATGACTATGGTCGGATGTCGAATCGGATGGTGGCAAAACTGCGTCCGTTGTTTGTGCTGTTCGTGGGGGACTTTACCTCGAATTCGGATAAGGCCGACCGCTGGGTTGAATGGTTTAACGATTGGAACGAGGATACCTGCTCCACCGATGGCCGCATGTATCCGATCATTCCCGTGCATGGAAACCACGAAAACCCCAACGGACTGACGGATCTGAAAAATCTTTTTGATACGCCGGAGAGCGTGTACTACACCGTCGATTTCTGTGATGATTTTATGCGTGTTTTTATTCTGAACACCGAATTAATTTCAGGTCAGCTCAAAAAGAAGATGCCGGAGATAGGACAAAAATGGGACGCGCAAACGAAGTGGCTGGAGGAAACCCTGAAAAACAGCGGCAATTTTAAATATCGCGTGGCCATGTACCACAAGCCCATCCGTCCGCACACAAAAAGGAAGCACACGCCCGAGCAGGTTTATCGCGATTGGGCCCCGCTCTTTGCCGAGTATAAACTCAACCTCTCTTTCGATGGGGATTCACACATGCATAAAATCACGTATCCACTGGTTCCTGACCCGCTGGGGGAAGACGGTTTCCGGCGCGATGACAAACACGGCACCATGTATATCGGTGAGGGTTCATGGGGGGCATCCCCCCGCGCCGCCGATGCGTTGCGTGGATGGACCCTGTCTCATGGTTCCTTCAATCAGTTCAAGCTCATCCACGTCCACCGGAAAAAGTTTTTAATCCGTACGGTGATCACCGACAACGAGGCAGAAGTCGAATCCCTGAAAGAGGGGCAGGAATTAAAGCTTCCCAAAGGGATTCAGCTATTTGATACGCCGGGCATGGGCACGACCATCAGATACCCTTTTTGACCCCTTTTTTTGGCGGTCATATCGACGCCAACCACATAGCCCTCTTGCCCGACGAGGTGGGAGGCGATATAGCAATCGCGACCCGAACCTGAATAGAATTATTACCACGGAATACCTAGCGCGGCAGAGCCGCAACCAAAGAGGTTTGAACCGCGAATGAACACCAATGGACGCGAATTGGAAAAGAATTTTGGCAGAATAATGGACGGCAGAATGATC
>JAUXCB010000026.1 GCA_030619095.1 Verrucomicrobiota bacterium
ACGGGATCTTCATCTACGGCAATTTGGAAACGTCCGGAACGGCCAACGCTTCCACATTCGACGCTTCAAAGGCCGCCCGGCAGGACAATGCACCCTCCAGATCGCCGATCAGCGGTTTCAGACGGTAGGCATAGCGATAAACTTTTTCGTTTAGACGATGTTTTTCCAGCGGCAGGGCGCGCCATGAATTGATCCCGCCCACGCCGCTCTGCCCGGCATCGATGTTTAGGAAGATATCTTCAGACCGCTCCATTTGGAAGCTGTAGTCGGACTCGCGCATGGTCTGCGTACTGTAGTGGCACGCCCCGATGCCCAGCTGTTCCCAGCCCCATATTTTCGAGGCAACGCGTCAGGGCAAAATATGCCCCCTCCAAACATTGGCTCATGTCAACATAAGCCTTTATTTGCAGGGGTTGTCAAAGGAGGGAGCCAGAGACCTGAGGCGTACGCGCCGAAAGTGCCTGCGGGCGAAGCCGGCAGGATCACGGAGTCGAACCCCCGACCACCCCGAAGCTTCGGGGTGCTCTACCGCTTGAACTCATCCGGCCAGACGAACTCTCCAGAAATCACCAGCTCGATGATCCGACGACTCTTCTGCCGTTTAATAAATGCTTCCGCTTTTTTTGCATGAACGGATGACGGAAAAGATTCCAATGCAACACGCAGCCAGGGGCCTTTATTCCGAGTAGCCGCAACCGCATTTGCGTTGTGTTGAGAAAATCGGCGCTCGGGATCAATGGCGGACCCTACATAATAATGTCCGTTCGTCTCGGACTGCAGGATGTAAAGATATCCGCTCATAGTCGGCTAAGAAAATGGAGCCAGTGGAGGGAGTCGAACCCCCGACCAATTGATTACAAATCAATTGCTCTGCCACTGAGCTACACTGGCCCATTAAAAATCTGTCTGCCTTTGTCCGCTCAGCCCCGCCCACCCCGAAGATTCGGGGTGCTCACCCACTGAGCTACACTGGCTTCCAAAAAGAGGCGGGATTATGCGGAACCTAACGGGAATGTCAAATGCTGAAAATATCCTATCCGCGTTTATAGCCGGGACGGTGATGCCAGAGGTGACGAAACCAAAAGTGTGACGTCGCCGCAATGATCAGGAACACGGTCAAAATGCAGGTGATGGCTACTGTGAGCACCCAGCGCGAATTCTCAGAAACATACGCATCTTTGGCATAGAAATTCGCTGACAGCAGGGTGCCGACAATCACAACCAACAACGCCAGCCACAACGGGCCCTTTTTGGGTCGCATCTTGTACATAGGCACGTGGGCACCAGCTAACATAATTTCGCTTTGCAATTCATACTGTCTACCATTCTATTTGAACATAGGAAAACCGCAAGAACTACTTCCATAATTGCAAAGACTGGCACTCTCCATAAACATCACGCGGCGATCCACTGGGCCGAAATACTGCAAGGTGAGATCGTGGCTGCCGGGGGTATGGATGAAGGCTTCCTCGGTGCCGTTGATGATGCCGTCCCCGGCAACACCCCCGCCCGCGCCGCGACCGCGGGTGTGCTGGAACAAATTGCAGACGTCCCCGTAGCCGAGGTCGTCGCACATGATGAGGATAACGTTGGGTTGCCCGGAAGCGGAAGAACCATCTTCCACCGCATGAAAGGTGTAGCGAGAAGCCTGATTCTTATCAAGGAAGGCCACCTTCCCTACCCCGAACAATAGACTGTAAATTAAAAAGCCTGCAACCAATGTGATCGAATCAAACGGCCAAACCCGAAGTTTCCCCCGAAGTCTGGCGGCGAAGGGACAAACAAAAAGGGGCTTGCGATTAGCAAACCCCTGAAAACAAACTCTAAAAGGTGGCGAGGATGACGAGACTCGAACTCGCAACCCCCAGCGTGACAGGCTGGTGCTCTAACCAATTGAGCTACACCCCCACCGAGAAACGAAGAGAATAGTCAGACCGCCTTTTATTTCAAGTGGAAATGAACGGAAGTTTTAAGGGTTTTTGACCGCCGTCTCTACGTGCTTCTTAACCGTCCGCCAATCGAGGCCGGTTCGCCGGGAAACTTCACCATAGTTTCCATAGGTTTCATAGAGGTCGCGGCAATACGTTTCGACCAGCTCTTTGGCGGTGAGACTCCCCGCATCCATCGCCTGATTCAAAGCCATTTCCTCTGACAATTCAACCGCCGCATCCCCGGAATACGCCCCGGTGAGCAGAATGCGGCGAATGGCCTGCTCCAATTCACGGACGTTCCCTGGCCACGCATATGTTTTTCCGCACTGCTTTTTCAACACCTCAACAACGGGTAGTCGAGTGCCGGACCCGCAGATGCGATGCAGGATGTGACGAGTCAGCGCATCCAACTCGCGGGGCGTTTCGCGAATGCGCTGACGAAGCGGGGGGACGGTGATGAGGTCAGAGCAAAGGCGGTAATAAAAATCGTCGCGGAATTTTCCTTCGCGCCGCAAAGCATCAATGGATTTGTTGGTCGCCGCAATCACGCGCCCCTCAAACCGCAGTTTTTCGTGACTCCCCACGGGCGAGAACGTGCGCTCCTGTAAGACCTGCAACAGTTTGATCTGGACCGGGATAGCCACATCGCCAATCTCATCGAGAAAAATGGCGCCGTGCGGACTGCAGCGTGCGAAGAGACCATCGTGATGTTCAACCGCGCCAGTAAAAGCTCCTTTGCGATGGCCGAACAATTCGGATTCGATAAGTGCTTCGGGATATTGCGACAAATTGATCGAAATAAATGCGCGAGTAAAACTCTCCTCAAACTTCTGTGCACCCGGATTAAACGGAATGAAGCCCGACCGGCCCATCGCGGCTGCGGCCGCTCCCTTCCCCGTTCCGGTCTCCCCGAGCAGCAGAGTCGAAAAATCCTCCATTCGGTTCCAAAGGCATTGCACATACCAGGAAATGTCGTGTGTAAAAATATTATCCCACAACTGCGCGCGCAGTTTCTTCATGCATAAACTATCCCCAATCAGTCCGTTCGAAATAAAATAATAGGCGCGGCGAATTTGATAAAACACACCCACATAGCGACAGGCGTCAGCACGCACAAATCCATAGCCCACTAACTGTTCTAAACAGTGGAGTGCAAACGGAGCCCGGCACGGTTCATCCCCCGCGACAATCTGCTCCTCAATCAGCTCGTCAAACTTTTCCTGTACCTGATAAAACACATAAAACAAAACACTCGCGGTCACCGCCTCCAACCCCGGGCCGACAACCAGCCCGCCGGATTCTTCCAAGGCGCGAATATTTTTTTCTACGGTTTGGAAGAGTGGCTTCTGCATCTCATCCCAGCTGGCACCCTCCGGCGCGTTCACAATTAACCGGTCAATCTCCACCCGTTCATCGCTGAACGGATTCGTAAACGCCGCGGCTGCCACCATTTTAAAAAACTCTGTGTTCATACACAAAATGTATACATAATATTCTCCGAATGTCTATCAACAATAGGTCGCCACAAAACCTTCCCATCGCTACCACTTGCCAACAAACCACTTACGGCTCTCGCCTTCATTTTGGCATACTCCCTGCATATAGAGATCCCAACAACTTAACCTTCACCTTTCAAGGAGCGGAAAAATGAAGAAAACATTCAAGTGGTTAAACATCTCGCAATTCACCGGGGCACTGAACGACAACGCATTCAAAATGACGGCCGCCATCGTGCTGGTCAAACTTCTCGGGGAAGGAAGCCTGCCGACTGTACTGGCAATCTGTTCGGTGCTTTTCGTGGTTCCCTTCCTACTCTTCTCCAACGCCGCAGGAGCGCTGGCCGACCGATTCAGCAAGCGCGACATCATCATTATCAGCAAGTGGCTGGAGGTCGGCCTTCTGCTTTTAGCGATTCCCGCCCTGCTCTCCGGTGCAATCTGGCCGATCTACACCCTGCTCTTCCTGCTGACCGCACAAAGCGCATTGTTCGGCCCCGCCAAGCGCGGGATCGTCCCGGAACTGGTTGAAGAGCAAAACCTCTCACAGGCCAACGGGTTTCTGACCGCCGCCACCTACGCAGCCATCGTTCTCGGCACCGCACTGCCCGCACTTCTAATCGGATTTCTCGGACTCAATCCCCTGACAGTTATCGGAGCCGACCTTGTTCTTGCAATCATCGGTACATTTGCCGCGACCCGAATCGCTAAGGTTCCTGCGACCGGAATCTCTAAAAAATCATCGCCGTGGATCCTCCCCGACGTGGTTCGCGCAATGAAAAACCTACAGGACGACAACTGGGCGAAGCAGGCTGTATTCGGGCTCGTACTCTTTGGGGGGATCACCGCCTTCTTCCAGCAAACCCTCGTCCTCTTCGGACGCGAAGCACTAAACCTCCCCGTCGAACAAAGCCCAATACTTTTCCCACTGGTCGCCATTGGAATTGGAATCGGCGCACTGCTAACCGGCCGGTTTTCGAAACACACCATTGAAATCGGACTCATCCCCGTCGGCGCACTCGGCGTAATGCTTTCCGCTATTGGGCTAAGCGCCGCAGTCAGCCCGATATGGGTCGCCCTTTGGATCATCACGCTCGGCGCATCATGCGGCATGTACCTCGTCCCGCTGAACGCCTTCATTCAACAGCGTATTCCGAAGGAGCGACGCGGAGAGGTCTTCGGCGCATCCAGCTTTCTAAGCTTCAGCGCAATGGTCGCCTCCTCCGCCCTATTTGTTCTGCTCACCAAAGTCCTGCATGTGAATGCCCGCGGATGCGTATTCGTAACGGGCCTGCTTACCGCCATCCCCGCGGTCATCGCCTGCATGCGCCTCCCCAACTTCTTCACCCGCTTCTGGCTGACCCGCCTCATCAAACGTCTCTATACCATCCGCTTCCAAGGGTTGGAAAACCTGCCGCGCGAAGGCGGCGCCCTGCTGCTCTGCAACCACACCGCTTATGCCGACGCCCTCATCCTGCAGGCCGCCACCCAGCGCCCCGTCCGCTTCATCATGTCGCGCGACGTCTTCAAAAAATGGAAATGGGCCAAGCCGATTTTCAAACTGACCGACTGCATTCCGATCCATACCTCCGACGGCCCGCGCGCGCTAATCAAATCGCTACAGGAAGCTCGCGAAACGATGAAAGCCGGCGCAATTGTCGGGATCTTCCCAGAAGGCGAGTTGACCAAAAACGGCAACCTGATGAAATTTAACAAGGGCTTTGAGAAGATCGCCCGCAACAGTAACTGCCCGATCATCCCGGCGCATATCGGAAACATCTGGGGCAGCATCTTCAGCTTCAAAAATGGCAACCCCGGCCTCAAACTTCCACTGCAATTCCCCTATCCGGTCACCGTTCGTTTTGGAAAACCAATCCCCTCCGACACCCCAGCCGACGAAGTCCGCCGTGTGATCGCCGAGTTGGGCGCGGAACATGCCACCGAAAAAGCGAACCGCCCCGGACAGACGCTTAGCCACAAATTCCTGAAACAGGCGCACCGCCACTGGTTCCGCCCGATGGCCAGCGACACACTCGGCACCCAAGCGACCTATGGCAAACTCCTCATCGGAACCGTTGCGCTCGCCAATCGGATGAAGCCGCAAATTAAAAACCAAATGCGCGTCGGAATCTACATGCCCACATCGCTCGGCGGAGCCGTCGCCAACCTCGCCGTGACCCTCTCCGGCAAAACCGCCGTCAACCTCAACTGGACGGCCTCCGCCGATGCGATGCAATCCGCCATCAAACAAAGCCGACTGAAATACGTCATCACCTCGCGCCGCTTCCTGCAAAAAACCGGACGACCGGATCTTTCGGTTCGCTGGCTCTACCTTGAAGAGCTACTCAAAAACCTTGGACACATCGAACGCATCCGTGCGCTCTGCGCCGCACTCTTCGCCTCGCCCAAGCATTTGGCGGGCGGACGCGACCCTCAGCCCGACGACATCGCCGCCATCATCTTTTCATCCGGCACCACCGGAACGCCCAAAGGCGTCATGCTCAGCCACGCCAATATTCTATCCAATGTCGACGCCGTTCAATCCGTTCAGCGGTTTGGAAAAAAAGACTCCATGTGCGCCGTGCTTCCGCTCTTCCACTCCTTCGGCTACCTCGCCCTTCTCTGGTGGCCGTTGCTCAAAGGTATGCGCGTTGCCTACCACACGAACCCACTGCAAGCCCGCCGCGTTGTTCGGCTCATCCAAGAAGAAAAACTGACCGCCCTGCTCGCCACGCCAACCTTCCTGCAAGCCTACATGCGCAAAGCATCCAAAGAAGATTTCCAAACGTTGGAAACGGTTATTACAGGCGGAGAAAAACTGCGCCCCGAACTGGCCGACCGCTTCGAAGAAAAATTTGGCATCCGGCCTCTGGAAGGCTACGGTTGCACCGAGCTATCACCCGTCGCCCTGCTCAGCCTCAAAGGCGGGGACGTACCCAACAGTGCGGGACAACCCCTGCCCGGCATCGCCGTGCGTATCGTCGACCCCGAAACCCGCGAAACGCTGCCCGACGGCACAGAAGGCCTCCTGCTCGTCAAAGGTCCGAACGTCATGCAGGGTTACCTCGAACAGCCCGAAAAAACGGCCGACGTTCTGCGCGATGGCTGGTACAACACCGGCGACATCGCCCGCATGAATGAACAGGGGTTTGTTTTCATCACCGGACGCCTTTCGCGCTTCAGCAAAATCGCCGGTGAAATGGTGCCTCACGGAGCCGTGGAAGAAGCGCTGCAGGAAGTCGCCAAATCCGATGAGCCCTGCATTGCCGTCGTTGGCATCGTCCACAAAACCAAAGGCGAGCAACTCGCCGTCTGCCACACTCCCGAAGCGGGCGATCCTGAGGAGTTGATTTCCAATCTTCGAAAACTCAAACTCCCCAACCTATGGATACCACGCACAGCCAACTTCTTCCAAACCCCGGAACTTCCAATGCTTGGAACCGGAAAACTCGACCTCCAAACCATTCAAACCCTGGTAGCCCAATGAAAACTATCCGTCTAATCGGCCTGACCGGACTCATCAGCCTGCTCGCATTCATTGCGATCGGCCGATGCCAGCCGCACCCCGAGCCCAAACAAAAAACCGTCGTGTTGCTCCACGGCCTCGCCCGCTCCAGCAAAGCCATGAACAAAATGGCGAAGGAGCTACGAAGCGAAGGCTACACCGTGATCAACCACGGCTATCCCTCCACGGAGTTTACGATCGAGGTTCTAACAACCCAAATCTTCAAATCCCTCGAACCGAAAATCAGGGATATGAAAACCGTCCATTTCGTCACCCACTCCATGGGCGGAATTTTGCTTCGCCATTATTTGGAAACGCAAGCCGCAACGCAGTTGCTTCCAAAGCTTGGAAGGGTGGTCATGCTCGCGCCGCCCAGTCGCGGCAGCGAAGTGACCGACAAACTCGGGCACATCAAACTTTACCAATGGATTAATGGTCCGGCCGGGAATCAGCTGGGCACTGGAACTGGAAGCCATCCGCTCCGGCTGAAGGTTCCGGAGTTTGAACTGGGCATCATTGCGGGCGACCGCACGATCAACCCGATTCTCTCCATGCTGATTCCCGGCCCGGACGACGGCAAGGTGTCGCTCGCCCGCGTCAAGCCCGCCGCCTACACCGATTACCTCCAGTTGCACGTCACCCATGCCTGCATGATGTGGAACCCAAAAGTCATTGCACAGACCAAGCACTTCTTAAAACATGGACGATTCAAATCTAAGGAAGCTCTATGAGATTTATGATGTATTATATCCCTTGGATTTTAATCGCCTGACGCGCCGGTCCGACAGCTTATCGGTCGCCGTGCTCTCGCACATCTTGGCCGACCTCGGAATCATCCTGACGGCATTCTACATGCTGGGCTGAACCGACTGCGTCAAGGCTTACCGCTTTTCCCAACCGTGGAAATCATCACGTGGAGGCTCCGCCTCCTTCCAACCCTTGGAAACTTACACCACCCAGTCGAGCGGGTTGACTTTGTAGTAACTGCGAAGTTCTTCGTAGAGGTCGGGGTGTTTGTCCTGCAGCTGTTTGGGCTTTTCAAAAAAGGTTTCGGTGGAAACGGCGAAAAATTCAGCGGGATTCGTTGCGCCATAGTCATCAATGACATCGCATTTCCCGCGCTTGGTTTTTTTGCGAAGCTGGTCGTAGTCGGCGGAGAGGATGCGGCCCCAGGCGACGTAGGCGGAGCGGTTGTCGAGAAGGGGAGCGCCGTCGCTGACTCCGTCTTCTTGATCGAGCTGGTGGGCAAACTCATGGAGGGTGACGTTGTGTCCATCTTCGAGATTACGCGCACCACCAACCACGCTGTTCCAGGAAAGAACAACGACTCCGCAGGTCCAGGACTCGCCCAGCCGGGAACTCTCTCCATTGTCTCCTCCGAACATGCCCTTTGCGCCCGAGGTGTAGGTGTGCGGATAAACCAAAACCGTTTTGAGCCGAGGATACACCTTATGTTCGCGACCGATCAAAAGCAGACAGGCCTGCGCCGCAATGGTCACTTTGATCTCTTCGGTGATTTCCTGCCCGCCGCAACCCTCAAACCGGATGCGATTCAAAAAGAGATGCATCGCTCCGAACAGCTGTGCTTTATGAGCGTCAGACAGTCTCTGAACAAAGGTGAAGTGCTGATCGAGTATCGCCGACCAGCTTTCCGGCGGCGGCTCGACACGAAGTTTCCGATCGCGGCCCACCCGGAAAGCGTGGCGAATGAGCATTATCAGAACAACGGCAACAATCACGGCGAAGGCAAGAAGAGAAACATTCATGGCGTCAGCTTATCCCGCACGGCATGCTTTAAAAAGAATGAATGAAAGAGTAGCGTCGCAAAATGAAAAATGAATCAACGGGTCGAGACCCGCTCCGGGAACGGCTGTATGAAATTATTTTCGAGGCCGACACCCTCGCCGGAAAATTGTTCGACGTCGTGTTGTTTATCACCATCATGCTGAGCGTAACGGCAACCATCCTCAACAGCGTTGCGACCATCCAAACAAATCATGGGGCTCTGCTGACAGGACTCAACTGGTTCTTCACACTGCTGTTCACCGTCGAATACGGCCTGCGTCTCTTCTGCGCAAAAAAACCGGCGCGCTACGCCCGTAGCTTTTTTGGAATGGTCGACCTGCTGGCCATCTTGCCATCCTACTTAAGCCTCTTCATTCCAAGCACCCGCTTTTTGGACGTCATCCGAATTCTGCGCATGCTCCGCATCTTCCGCGTGATGAAAATGGTGCAATATGTGGATGACGGGGATTTACTAATGAACGCGCTGGTCTCGAGTCGCCGAAAGATCGGCATCTTCCTGTTCGCCGTCGTCACGCTCGTCGTCATCCTCGGATCGTTGATGTATGTGATCGAGGGCACGGACAACGGCTTCACCAGCATTCCAGTCGGCATCTACTGGGCAATCGTCACCCTCACCACCGTCGGCTACGGCGACATCTCGCCGCAAACCGGACTCGGACAAACTCTCGCGGCCTGCATCATGATCATCGGCTACAGCATCATCGCCGTTCCAACGGGAATTATTTCTGCCGAAGTTGGCCGCTCCTCTGCCCGTAAAGAATTCTCAAAAACCTGCCCCGCCTGCCAAACCGCCGACCACGACCCCGATGCCACCCACTGCAAACACTACGGGCAGACTCTTAAAACAACATAAGGTTTTTGACGGCCTCTTGGAGGTCGGGTTGGCGGAGGAGACTTTCGCCGACCAGAACGGCTGAAATTCCCGCTTCATGAAGAGTGCGGATGTCGGCGGCCGTGCGGATTCCGCTTTCACTGATGAGGGTACAGTTCGTCGAAGCGAGCTCGCGCAAGGTGAGCGTGGTTTCTATTTTTGTTTCGAAGGTTTTCAGATTCCGATTGTTGATGCCAATACAGTGCGCACCGGCCGCAACCGCCCTCTTCATTTCCTCTTCCGTATGCACTTCGACCAGCGGCGTCATACCGGAGGCCTCAATGAGTTGAATGAATGAACTCAGCTCGTCGTCACTAAGTACGACGACGATGAGGAGTACGGCGGAGGCACCGAGCGCTTCTGCGTGGAAAATCTGACGTGGATCGATAACGAATTCTTTATAGAGCATCGGCAGATTGGTCGCGGCACGCACGTTGTTCCACTGGGTTTCGCCGCCGCCAAAATATGTACCATCCATCAGGCAGGAGATGGCCTGCGCACCAGCAGCTTCATAGGCCGTGGCAATTTCGGCCGGCTCAAACGGCACACGGATCAGTCCGGCAGAAGGCGACTGCCGTTTCACTTCGGCGATTAAGCCGACGGGCGCGGACTTCAATGCGGCAATAAAGTCCGGCATCGCG
>JAUXCB010000181.1 GCA_030619095.1 Verrucomicrobiota bacterium
GACGGGTTCGGCGACTGTATTGGAACCTGCCCGACCGGCGCGCTGAAAATTATCGAGCGCGAAGCCGAAGAGTTTGATGAAACAGCCACCCGCGAGCACGTTCGCAGTCTGGGTGGCGACGAGGCGGTTGAGCGGATGGATGCCGCCGCATCTGAACACGTAGCCTCAGAAAAACCGAAGGCTCCGTCGTCCGGCGGATGCCCTGGAATGAAATTGCGTTTCGAAGAGAAGTCGAAGGTCGAAAAGTCGAAAGTTGAAAGTCAGCAGGTTTCCGGACAGGTGATTCCCTCTGAGCTCAACCAGTGGCCAACGCAGTTGCATCTGGTTCCGCCGGTTGCCCCGTTCTTTAAAGATCGCGAGCTGGTGGTGCTTTCCACCTGCGCCCCATCCGCCTCGCCGGATGTCAACTGGCGGTTTATTCGCGGCCGCGCCATTGCCATTGTCTGTCCGAAACTTGACCGTACGGAAGGGTATGTCGAAAAGCTGACGGAAATCCTGAAGAGCAATGGCATCCCGAAAGTGATTGTTGTGCGCATGGAAGTTCCATGTTGCGGCGGCCTTTCGATGATGGTGAAAGAAGCCGCCCAAAAAAGCGGGCGGTCAAATTTAATTGTCGAAGAGGCGACCATTGGGTTGAATGGCGACTTACTCGAAACGAAACAAATCATGTAAGGGCTACCCTCGTGGTCGCCCCCCTGTAAGGAGACAAAAATGGAAGAACTAAAAGGAACACCTCTAAACTTGAAAACCCTCGTCGCCTATTCTGATGGGGCGGTCGTCAGTCGCACGTTGCTCAAAAAGGAGACGGGAAATATCACGCTTTTTTCGTTCGATAAAGGGCAGGGTCTCAGCGAGCACACCTCCCCGTTCGATGCCGTTGTTGAAGTGGTTGACGGCGAGGGCACATTTATCATCGCAGGTGAGCCCCAAACGGTGAAGGCCGGTGAGATGATTATTATGCCGGCTAAGATTCCACACGATGTGCAAGCGGCATCCGCACCTTTTAAAATGCTGCTGACTATGATCCGCTCGGAGAGCTAAGGAATAAAATGAAAACTGCAGTATTTAGCACGAAGCCGTATGACCAAGAGTTTCTGGAGCACGCCAATGAACAGGAGGGGAACGAGCTAATCTTTTTTGAGGCCCGGCTGAGTTCGTTGACCGTGAAATTGGCCGAAGGCTTTGATAGCGTCTGTGTCTTCGTGAATGACCCGCTCGATGCATCCGTTCTGATCGGTCTTAAAAAGGCGGGCGTCAAACATATTTCCTTGCGTTGTGCCAGATTCAACAACGTGATCATCACCGGACACCAGGCCTACTTCACGAAAGAGGCGCTCACCCGCATCGCGCAGACTACGCTGATTAACTTGAGTGCGTTCGCAAAAGGCGAAGAGCTCATCAATCGTGTCACCGCATCATGACGACCCACTGGCTTCAGCACGTCCCCTTCGAAGGGCTCGGCTGTATCGGGCCGTGGCTCACAGAAAATGGCCGCACGGTTTCGTGCACCCGTTTCTGGGCCGCCGAAAAAGTTCCAGATATTGGAGAAGTGGATGGCCTGATTGTCCTGGGTGGGCCGATGGGGATTTGCGATCAGGAAGAGTATCCGTGGCTTGCCGCTGAAAAAGAATTCATCAAAAAAATTATCGCTCAAAACAAACCGGTTCTCGGCATCTGTCTTGGTGCGCAGCTCATCGCCGATGTGCTCGGGGCCGAAGTCCAGCCGGGACGAAATAAAGAAATCGGCTTCTTCCCCTTGACGGGTGACGGAGAGTTTTTTCCAGAGGCGTTTAACGCCTTTCATTGGCATGGTGACACGTTCGGCATTCCGGAAGGAGCCGTGCGACTCGCCTCAAGTGAGGCGACCCCGAACCAAGCCTTCGTCTACAACGACAACGTTCTCGCGCTTCAGTTTCATTTGGAAACCACCGAAGAGAGCCTATTCGCGCTTTACGAAAATTGTTCTGACGAAATTGGCGAAGGCCCTTTTTCCCAACCCTTGGAGAAAATGCAGAAAAATTTTCCAACCCTTGGAAACTGCAATGCCTTAATGGAAACCCTCCTTAAGAAGCTTTTCACCCGCTAAGTCTCCCTCGCAGAGGCGCAGAGAACGCAGAGGGTTTTTTGGTTGAAGTAAGATTCTCCGCGAACTCTGCGCCTCTGCGAGGAATCATTTTTCTGTATAAAGAGCCCTTATTACTTATTTCTTTGTGACTTTGTGGCTTTGTGGCTGTAGTTTATCCCCATGTTCTCGTTTAAGAAAAAATACCATCTGGTGATTGTCTGCACGGCCAACCGCACGCGCAGCGCCTACTTTTCAGAATACCTTAGGCACTATCTTAAAAAATACCGCCCCGAAGCGTTTAGGCGGTTGAAGATCACCTCTGCGGGAACCAAAGCCGTGTCTGGCGGGCGCCCCAACGACGTGGTTGCACTGATCGCCCGCAATAACGGCTTCAGCCTGCGCGGGCACACGGCCAATCCTGTCACAAAGAGGGTAATTAAGGATGCTGATCTGGTTCTCACGATGGAGCAGGTTCATAAGGATGATATTTTAAAAAAACATCCCGAAGGGGAAGGTAAAGTGTTCCGTCTGATGGAGTACGGCTGGCAGGGCGACGATGAAGTAGGCCGTCTCGATGTGCCGGATCCGACCGGTAAAAACGCGGAGGACTTTCGTGAATTTATTGAAACCGCTCATGCCGAGGCCGATCGTCTCCTTCACGAATTGGTTCACAACCAGATCATTTAGAGCGTTTCCAAAAACTGTAGCCGCGATCCGTGATCGCGGAATTGCGGCGGGGTCACGGCCCCCACCCTACAATGAAAAATCATACAGCCGCAATATTTCTTAATACGCTCTAGCCGTTCCTGCGGTCGAGGGTGCGGTACTGAATCGCTTCGGCAATGTGCGCGGTGCCGATGGTTTCTTCCCCCGCTAGATCGGCGATGGTGCGGGCGACCTTTAAAATTCGGTCGTAAGCCCGCGCGCTGAAATTCATTTCCGCTACGGCGGTTTTCAACAGCTGTTTGGCATCGTCGGACGGATGACAGTATTTGCGCGTCTGCTTCGGCTGCATATCCGCGTTGCAGTGAACGTGTTTGTTTTTTGCGTAGCGAGCCTGCTGAATTTCCCGCGCGGCGATAATCCGTTCGCGAATGGTGGCGGAGGGTTCCCCGTTTTCGAGATCAGTCAGCTTTTGGTAGTCGACGGCGGGCACTTCAATATGGATGTCGATACGGTCAAGCAACGGCCCGGAAATCTTGTTCTGGTAGCGCTGAATCTGTAGCGGCGAAGAGGTGGAGCGCGGGTCGTCGGGAAAATAGCCGTCCGGCGTCGGGTTCATCGCGGCCACCAGCATAAAGCGGCAGGGAAAGGTGACGCTGGCCGCGGCTCGCGCGATGGTCACCTCGCCGTCTTCGAGCGGCTGGCGGAGCACTTCGAGCACATTGCGGTTGAACTCCGGCAGCTCGTCGAGGAAGAGCACACCGTTGTGCGCCAGACTCACCGAGCCGGGCATCGGGTGCGCTCCGCCGCCAAGCAGTCCGGCATCGGAAACCGTGTGGTGCGGGCCGTGGAACGGGCGCGTGGCAATCAGCGATTCATGCGCACCGAGCTTGCCCGCAATGCTGTGAATCTTCGTGGTCTCCAGTGCCTCCTCGAGCGTCATCGGCGGAAGGAGCGACGGGATCCGTTTGGCGAGCATCGTCTTGCCCGTGCCGGGCGACCCGATCATTAAAATGTTGTGTCCACCCGCCACGGCGACCTCGATGGCGCGCTTGGCGTATTCCTGCCCCTTCACATCTTCAAAGTCAGCCAGATGTTTGTTGTGCTGGCGGAAGGTCTCTTCCAGATCCACGACATGCGGGGTCAGCGTCAGATCGAGATTCAAAAAATCCGCTGCTTCACGAAGATTTTTCACAGCAAACACTTTGATGCCGTCCACGACCGCCGCCTCTTCGGCATTCTCCTCCGGAACAATGATCGCCTTGCGGCCCGCATCGCGGGCCGCCAGTGTGATCGGAAGCACCCCGCGCAC
>JAUXCB010000037.1 GCA_030619095.1 Verrucomicrobiota bacterium
GAGTTGAGAGATGATCATGCGTCAATTTTCAGAGGATTATTAAATTATAGGACCCTTTTTTTGACCCCTTTTTTGCTTTTATCTACCGGATTCGATACCCACTGCTCATTTCATAACCGTCATCCGCAAAGGTTGATTTTTTCTGTTAGCCCGATGCCCCTTTTATTAACCACGCAATAATTGTAGTCTAACGCGAAATTGAAAGTACCGAGCGTTGCATAATGGCTGCATCAACAACTCGATACAACGAACATGAACCAATAATAGAAGTGTTTCTTTATGAAATGTGTATTGGCATTGGATCAAGGAACGACGAGTTCGCGGTCGATTCTGTTCGACCATGAGGGCAAGATACGGGCGATCTCCCAGCGCGAATTCAAGCAGCACTATCCCCAACCCGGCTGGGTCGAACACGATCCACTTGAAATCTGGAAAACGCAGGAGGCTACCGCGCACGAAGCCATGCACCAAGCCGGTATCCACTGCGAGGATGTCGAGGCCATCGGCATCGCCAACCAGCGCGAGACCACCATCGTCTGGAACCGCAAGACCGGCGAACCCATCCATAACGCTATCGTCTGGCAGGATCGCCGCACCGCCGACACCTGTGCCCGACTAAAGGCCGATGGCCTGGAAGCTCTCTTCCATGAAAAGACCGGCCTGCTGCTCGACCCCTATTTTTCCGGCACCAAGATCCAGTGGTTGCTCGACCACATCGGCGGCGCGCGCGCCCAAGCCGAGCGCGGCGAACTCGCTTTCGGCACCATCGACTCATGGCTCTTGTGGAACCTGACCCGAGGAAAAGAGCATGCAACCGATGTCTCGAATGCCTCGCGCACCCTGCTGTTTAATATCCACACGCTGGACTGGGACGATGAGTTGCTGGAGCTTCTCGATATTCCCCGAAGCATGCTTCCCGAAGTGCGCCCATCAAGCGAGGTCTACGGCGAAACCAATCCATATCTCTGCATGCCAAACTGCATCGTCAGTGGCATGGCGGGCGATCAGCAGGCCGCGCTTTTCGGACAGGCATGCTTCGAAGCCGGTGCAGCCAAGAACACCTACGGCACCGGATGCTTCCTGCTGATGAATACCGGCGATCAGCCCGTCGCCTCGGAAAACAAGCTTCTGACTACGGTGGCGTGGAAGCGCGGCGATGAGATTCGCTATGCGCTGGAGGGCAGCGTCTTTGTCGGAGGCGCGGTGGTTCAATGGCTACGCGACGAACTGGGCATTATCAATAGCGCGGCAGAGATCGAAGCATTGGCGGCGCAGGTGGCCGACACCGGCGGCGTCTGTTTTGTTCCCGCCTTTTCCGGACTTGGCGCACCCCACTGGGATCCGCAGGCGCGCGGCACGATCACGGGACTGACGCGCGGAAGCAACAAGGCCCATCTCGCGCGCGCCGCGCTCGAAGCGATGTGCTTCCAGTCCATGGAGGTTTTGCGGGCGATGGAAAAGGATTGTGGCACGCCAATGGATGCCCTGCGCGTCGATGGCGGAGCCTGTGCCAATAACCTGCTGATGCAGATTCAGTCCGACCTGCTTCAAATCCCGATCAAACGGCCCCGACAGATTGAGATGACAGCCTTCGGTGCGGCCGCGCTGGCTGGCCTTGCGGTCGGCTTCTGGAAGGATCTCGGAGAGATCGCCGCGCATCAGAAAATCGAGCGCATCTTCGAGCCGCAGATTAGCGCCGATGAAGCCGAAGCGCGCTATGCCTGTTGGATGGATGCGGTCGAGCGCAGTAAAGGATAAGAAAAAATCATGGAGTGCGGTGGGAGCTGAAAGGCCACACCGCTTTTGCGCACGGAAAGCGGTGTCGCCCGCCACGTGAGCCGAGTTGGACACGAAAAAGGGGTCAAAAAAGGGGTCAATGAATCTTAGAATCAAGTGATTTCCCCTTCTTTCTGAGCAGAATTTGACTCGCTCCAACAGGCTCCAAACCGCCTAACCAAGCGCCCTTTGCCCCCGGCCTTTCATCTGGATTTCATTCGTGCCTCATTCCATTCAGAGTGAAAGAGCCGTTGTCAAAGTTTGCTTCGTTGGGTGTCCCCTCAGTCGGATCGCTCCGCTCAATGTGTCGGCCAGCTCGTCCCTCGCCTAGAGGCCGAAACATCGCATAAAAACCTCTTATGTTCGTTTGGTGGCGGTGGATCAAACACCGCTTTCCTCGCTGACTCTGCGCACGGTCTTGGCACGGCTCGTTCCTCCCACGTGCCGCCTCAAAAGGGAAGTGCCGTCCGGCACAAGGGGCAGGGGTACCAGTCCTATAAAGTAATAAATTGATCTTCATTTTTTACTGATGGATCACGCTCCAGCAGAGAGTATTCTACGAAATCCTCACTGCTTTCACTCCCTCTTGAAGAGCGGGCCGCCGCCTGCTTTCCGCACAGCTCCCGCATGACCTGCGTCTCAAAATATCCGGTTTCCTCCTTCGCCAAGGCTTCGGCGGACAGGCCGTCTGTCGCCACACATTTTGAAACTCCGACCACTCTTCCGCCTTCGCCAAGGCTACGGCGGGACAAGCCGGGCTGAAACAGAAATTCTTCTGTTTCTCTGTCTCCGTCTATACATTGAAAAGAAATTCAATGATGTCGCCGTCCTGGACCGTGTAGTCTTTTCCCTCGGTGCGCATGAGGCCTTTTTCTTTGCAGGCGGCTTCGCCGCCGCAGGTGACGAAGTCGTTGTAGGCCATCACCTGAGCACGGATAAAGCCGCGTTCAAAGTCGGTGTGGATTACGCCCGCAGCCTGCGGGGCTTTCCACCCTTGATGGATGGTCCATGCGCGCACCTCTTTGGGGCCGACGGTCAGATAGCTGGCGAGTCCGAGGGTATGGTAGCTTTTATGGATCACCTGGTGGAGGCCGCTTTCGGCCACGCCATATTCTTTAAGAAATTCCTCGGCCTCCTCGTCGCTCATGCCGATCAGATCCTCTTCCATTTTTGCACAGATCTTCACCGTGTCCGCGCCGTTGGAGTCCGCGTAGTCGCGCACCAGTTTCACCTGCGCGTTGTCTTCCACCATCGCATCTTCATCGACGTTGGCGCAGTAGATCAGTTTTTTATCAGTCAGAAGCGGAGATTCTTTCAGCAGACCGCGCATCAACTCGGAATCGTGATTCGGGAAGGAAATCACCGGGTTGCCTTTGCCGAGGTGGGCCAGCAGCTTTTCGACCTCGGGCAGGGTGGCGGCGACGGCCTTATCGGCCCGTGCCTGCTTCTTGAGTTTCTCGATCCGGTTTTCCAGGGTTTGAAAGTCGGCGAGGATGAGTTCGGTTTCAATCACTTCAATGTCACGGATCGGATCGACAGAGCCGTCGACATGCACCACATTGGGATCTTCGAAGCAGCGGATGACATGGAGCAGGGCATCGGTCTCGCGCACGTTGCCTAAAAATTTATTACCGAGACCCTCTCCGCGGCTCGCGCCTTTGACGAGTCCGGCGATATCCACGAAATCGACGGTCGCAAAGGTTACCTTTTTCGGATTGGCCATCGAGGAGAGTTTGTCGATGCGCGGATCGGGAACCGGCACGACCGCCTTGTTCGCTTCGATCGTGCAGAAGGGATAGTTGGCGGACTCCGCGTTCTGCGCACGCGTCAGCGCGTTGAAAATTGTTGATTCCCCAACGTTGGGAAGACCCAGAATACCGATACTTAAGCTCATAGAAAAACTCCGT
The DNA here is from genome assembly GCA_030619095.1 of Verrucomicrobiota bacterium. Lineage (GTDB taxonomy): Bacteria > Verrucomicrobiota > Kiritimatiellia > Kiritimatiellales > Tichowtungiaceae > Tichowtungia. The sequence continues at coordinate 3,684 of JAUXCB010000037.1, forward strand.
TAAAAAGGGCGGAGAATAAAGCACGAAACCGCAGGCGGAGCAAGCGGCTTTCCAGACATTGAAAAGCTGCATATTAATCGGCGTAGGCGGTGGCGGCGCGGATGGCGGCGCGGATTTTTTCTCGCAGTTCGGTGATGCGCGGGTCACCAGAGGCGAAGACCGCTTGTACATCGGCGGGGTCGAGCTCTTTGGGTTCTTTTGCCGCGAGGTCTCCGATTTGTTTGGCAAGATCGGGGTTTCCCAGACCTTGGAAACGAACCTCCTGCGGGATGCGGTCGAGCAGATCGCGATAGTTCTCTACCAGCGATCCCCATTGCTCCGAGGTTTCGTAGCGGTTCAGAATCTTTTCAGATACGGTGTAGTGCTCATGCTTTTTACCCGCGAGCAGGGAAAAGAAGGAGGCCGCCAGTTTCTGGGTGATGCCTTCTTCGCCACCCACCACGTTGCGGGGGAAGAGGAGTTTGCTTTCTTTTTCGAGTAGTGTCTGGGTCAGTTTTTCAAACTGATGAACGGTTTCGGTTTTGGGCGGACGTCCGCCGAGCAGCCCCACGACCTCTTCCTGAACGTGTTCAATTTCTGCCAGCTTCAGATCTGGATCGACGACCAGGAAGGTGTCGCCGCTTTTTTTGTGTTCATAGACCCGGACTTTGGTTTGATCCTCATGGGTCTGAACCTCTTTCTCAACGAGAATTTTTTTACGCTCGAGCATCACGGCGAGAATATAGATGGCGTTGATGTTGTCGGCATCTTCTTTGGCCACCAGTTTGCGTAGTAGCGATTCTGCACCCTCTTTTTTGACGACCTCTTCCGGCGGGACAGGTTTATGAAAAATACTTTTCCAGGCGCTGAGGCCGTGGTCGAGGTTTTGTTCGTCCCAGCAGGCGAGGGTGTAATCCTCGCGGATGTATTCACCCTCTGCGAACAGCAGGCGGGCCATGATTTTTTCACCGTCGCCAAACTCAAGCCCGGTTCCCGCGCAGACATCCGCGCGGCGTTTAATCTGCCAGCTCTCTTCTTTCGGTGTTGCCATAGACCGAAGACGTTACGGGGCACTCACGGCTTTTTCAATTCAATAGCTAAAGCTTTAACGCAAAGTCGCAGAGGACTCAAAGGATCGCAAAGGAGACTTGGCGAAACTTCGCGAGCTCAGCGCCTTTGCGTTTAGTTCTTTATTCTACAGCATCAAATTTGATTATTCCGCTTTAGGGGCGGGACCGAACAGCTTTCTGTTGTCCATGAAGTAGTGCCAGCCGCTAAAGACGGAAAGGGCGGTCACAAAAAGTGCACCCCACCAGAGGGCGGTGTCAAATTTTTCCAAACCCTGAAAAACGCCGGTGAACAGAACGACGATGATGAAGATCATTTGCCAGATGGTCTTGTGTTTTCCCCAGGGGCCGGCCGCGAGGACGATGCCTTTGTCCGCCGCCAGCAGGCGCAGGCCGGTCACCATAAATTCGCGGGAGAGGATCAGCGTGACCGTCCATGCGGGCATAACATCCATCGCTACAAACCCGATAAAGGCGGCGGCGGTGAGCACCTTGTCGGCCAGCGGATCCATCAGCTTGCCGAAGTCGGTGCAGCCATAGATTTTGCGGGCGAGGTAGCCGTCGAGCGCATCGGTGAGTGCGGCGAGCGCAAAGACAATCAGTGCGAGGATCGCTGCGCCGGGGAACGAAACACTCAGGCAGACCATCAGGAGAAGGGCCATTCCAAAGCGGCTGAGGGTGAGAATATTCGGAGGGTTCATGAGAGGAACTATGAATTATGAACGATGAAAGATGAAGGAGGAAAAGAAACAAGGAATTTCGAATGTCGAACTCCGAAGGGGGCTGGACTGCCGCAGGCAGGACGGCAGAGAGCGGAGCGAGCGGCAATATCGAACAAGGAATATTGAATGTCGAAGGAGGGTCACTTCGTTGTTCGGAGTTCCTTGTTCGATATTCATTTTTCTTTCAGTTTGTTTCAATTTTCCCGGGCGCCACGAGGTAGAGATCCAGAACGGGTTCGTCGAGCAGCAGGCGGGCCGGGGCGAGTTCCGGAGCCGGGGTTTCCGGATGGTTGGCCGTGCGCCGCCGCGTGCAGTTGGAGATGCTGCTGATGATTAGTATGAGAACAAGGATGACCGCAACGGCCCCTGCGAGAACACGGATATCTTTCCAGTTCTGGCCGGGCAGGGCGTTCCATCCTTGGCCAACCGCCTGTTTACACCGACGGGCGCCACCGGCCAGGGCCGTGCCGATTTTTCCGAACGAGGCGAGCTTGGGGAGCGGGATGTTCGGTACCTTAAACTGTCCGGCGGGGCGCGAGTTTTGCTCGAGCTGGCTGGATGGATCAATCAGGGGTCGCGGGCCGGGGGCGTGCTCCCGGAGATATTCCTCCACCAGCGGCGCAGGGTCGAGGCCGAGATGTTTGGCATAGAGGCGGATAAAGCCTTTGGCATAGGTGGGGGCGGGCATTGCGGAAAAATCATCGGACTCCAGTGCGCGAATGACCTTGGTCAGAATCTTCGTCGCGGAACCCACATCTGATTCGCTGAGGCCTTTGGCTTCGCGTGCGGTTTTCAACTGCTGTCCGAGTGTGGCCATAAGACTCCTTATGAATATTGAATATTGAACAGGGAACCGTAGAATGTCGAAGGAAAGAGCTTTCTACTTCCGTGTTCGAAATTCCGTGTTCAATATTCTGTGGTTCATTCTCTGTATTCCTCATCCTCATCCGGGAACTCCTGAGGAGCCTCGGCTTCCGAAAGTGGTTCATCCTGCGTCACCGGAGCTCCGGTGTTGCCGGGAATTTTGCCGTCGAGGTCGATTAGAATATCGCGCGGGCCGGTTTCGGTGGGGGGGCCGATGATGCCCTTTTCCTCCAGAAGATCCATCAGGTTGGCGGCGCGGTTATAGCCGATCCGCAGGCGGCGCTGGAGCGAGGAGGTCGAGGCACGCTTGGTGCTCCGCAGAACCTCCATTGCGGCATCGAGAAGTTCGTTGTCCTCGTCCATCTCCGGCATGTCGACTTTTTTGCTCTCAATCTTCTCTTTGATCTCGGTGATGAATTCGGGGGTGCCCTGTGTGCGGACGAAGTCGGTTACGCGGCTCATTTCTCCATCGCTTGTCCAGGTGCCTTGCAGGCGGACGGGCTTGTCTTTACCCGGTTGCAGGTAAAGCATGTCGCCTTTGCCGAGCAGTTTTTCGGCACCGATCGAGTCGAGAATGGTTCGGCTGTCGTTGCCCTGCGCCACGCGGAAGGCAATTCGTCCTGGAATGTTGGCCTTGATGGTTCCGGTGATGACGTTGACCGACGGGCGCTGCGTGGCGAGGATCATATGGATTCCTGCCGCGCGCGAAAGCTGGGCGAGGCGCACGATGCATGGCTCGATCTCCTGCTGGGCGGTGCTCATCAGCTCGGCCAGTTCATCGACGACGATCACGATGTAGGGAAGTTTTGCCGGGATGTCGCTTTTCGGCTGTTCCGGTTCGGCGGAGCCATCGAACAGATCCTTCTGCGTTTCGATCGCGCGGGTATTGAAGCCTTTGATGTCGCGCACCTTCACTTTTTTAAAGAGTGCATAGCGTTTTTCCATCTCCTTGATGGCCCAGCGCAGGCCGAGGGTCACCTTCTTGGCGTCGGTGATGATGGGCACGACGAGGTGCTTCAGATTTTCATAGGCCTGGAATTCGAACGTTTTCGGGTCGACGAGAATCAGGCGGAGCTGTTCGGGGGTTCGCGAGAGAAGCAGGCCCGTCAGCAACGAGTTCATGCAGACGGTTTTCCCTGCGCCAGTGGCCCCGGCAATCAGCAGATGCGGCATGGCGGAGAGGTCCCCGATGATGGTGCGTCCGCTCACATCCTTTCCGAGCGCCAGCGGCAGCGCGATATTGGGATCATGGAACGCCTTGCTTTCGGTCAACTCACGCAGGTAGACAGCGGTGCTTTTAGAGTTCGGCACTTCGATGCCGACCGCGCCTTTTCCGGGGATCGGTGCCTGAATACGAATGCTTTGTGCGCGCAGAGCCAGCGCGATATTTCGCTCAAGCGTAGAGATGCGCTCCACACGTACGCCCGACGCGGGCGTGATTTCATACGAGGTCACCGTCGGACCGCATTCGACATGGCTCACCTCGCCGTCGACACCGAACTCTTCGAGGGTTTCCTGCAGGATTTTTGCTTTCTCCGCCGTATTTTCGGTGGATGTGCGCGCGGAGAGGGGCGGCAGTTCATCCAGAATAGTCAGCGGGGGAAGCTGGTAGCCCGACGCATCCACGCCCGGTGCAATATTGACCGAGACATTGGTCAGATCGTCTGGCGGCGGAGTGAGCGGCTTGGCCCTGGGTTTGGGTGCCGGTTTCGACGGGGCCTTTTTGGGCGTCGGCGGAACAAAGAGCTCTTCCCCCTTTTTATGGCGCAGCGGGGTTTTCGTTTTTACGGCGCGGCGGGGTTTCGGTTCCGGCTGTTCTTCTTCTGCATTTTCTTTGCGCTGCTCCCGGAGTTTCTTGAACTGGTGCCACAGGAAAATGAACGGGGTGAACGGATGCATCCCCGTTAGCTGCAAGATAGACAGGAAAAGAATCGTGACAAAAATAATGCCCGCGCCGGCATGACCGATCCAGAGGCCGAGGCCCCGGATTGCCAGTACCTGCCCGATGAGTCCGCCCGGAGCGGTCAGGTTCAGCTTGTCGGTCAGCGTGAGCCAGAGCCTCGGCTGGTATTCGCAGAGGCTGGCGATCGAAATCAATGCGGCGGTCAGCCAGCTCCAGGTCGGCCAGATGCGCTTGTAGGAGCGAAGGGTCATCATCAGTCCGCCGGTCAGCAGGATGAACGGCATCAGATAGCCGCCGACCCCGAAGAGCGAAAAGCCGATCCCGGCGAACCAGGCACCGAACGGGCCGATCAGATTGTTCGTCGGCGAGGCCGGCGGGCTGTTCAGGTAGCCGAGATCTTTCCAGCTAAAGGAGAAAACGGAGAGGAAGCTCAACAGGCAGAGAGCCAGGAGGATAACGCCAATTGCTTCGCGTTGCGGGGATCGAACCGGTTCAGATTGGTTTTTTTTCTTTGCCATTTCGGCGATTATAGGGAGAAAAGATGAATGTTGAAGGATGAAATATGAAAATGGGGGGTTTAACTGTGCGATTAGACGAACCCGCATCGGGCTTTGAAAGTCAGTCCGTCAGCATCGCTTTGGCTTCTTCGGTGATTTGTTCTTTGAGCCATTTGGGGCGTTTGACCTTGGCGTAGCGCCCGAAAGCCATCACCCATCGTTTGATTTCAATATCACCCTTGGCGGCAAAGCTGATTTCCACCCGCCCGTCTTTCAGGGTTTTCACTTCCTGTTTCGGGTGCCACTGCCGTTCGAGAACGGAGTCGGCAATTTCAGGATCGAATTGAACCGTTACGCGGAAGGGTTTGTTTTCTCCCGCAAACTTGGAAAAGGTATCCGCCAATTCTTTTTTGGCGTTGAAGGTGCCTTGAATGTTCACTTTCTTGCGAGAAGCCGTTCCGCTTGAGTCTTTGATCGTTTCATGCGCAGACCGTAACAGATTTGATCAGACGTGTAGCGTCTGATCGGCGTGGTTTATCTGTTTAGGGTTGGTCAAAAAGGGCCTCGATGTTTTTGCGGGATGCCAGATAGACAGGCAGATTAA
>JAUXCB010000190.1 GCA_030619095.1 Verrucomicrobiota bacterium
GCGAGCACCTCGAGGGTGGCTTTCTCGACGGTGATCGGGGTTTCCATTCCAATGCGATAGACCGAGATCGATAGGGCGGGCTTGCTGTTGAAGTAGGTAAACTGGTCCGAGTCGCTAAAGTGGTCGCGAATGGTGGCGACATCCTCCAATAGGACTTGCGTTCCATCGGGGCTGGTAATCAACGGAATTTTTCCAAACTCTGTGCCGTAGTCGCGGCGGTCGCGTACCCGAACCAGGATTTCTCCACTGGTGGTTTTCATGCCGCCGCTCGGGAGTTCGACGGAGGCGCGCGAAATAATATCCGCCACGTTCTGGATCGTCAGGTTATAGGCCCGAAGCGAGTCCTGTGGAATCTCGATGGAGATCTCATAGTTACGGACGTTGGACAGTTCGACTTGTGTGATGCCCGGCGCTTGAATCAGGCTGTCGCGCACCTCTTCGGTGATCTCGCGCAGGACGGTATCGGCGGTGTCTGCCGAGACAATCACGGTCAACACCTCGCGGCGTAGTGAACTCACACTGATGATCGGTTCTTCAGCATCTTGCGGGAAGGTTCGGATTCGATCGATTTCGCTCTGAACATCCTGCGAGAGCCGTCCCGTATCGTATCCAGGGGTTATTTCAACCATCACCAAGCCGAATCCTTCATTGGCTTCCGCAGTCACTTCCTTGACGCCATCCAGCCCGCGGACCGCTTCTTCGACGGCCAGCACGACGGCTTGTTCCACCTCTTCCGGGCTGGCGCCGGGGTAGGGCACGCGGATTGTGATCAAGTCGAGTTCGGCGTTCGGCAGGAACTCCTGACGGATGTTAAAAATCTGCAATAGGCCGCCCACCACCAGAATCAGCATGATGATATTGGCGGCAACGGAGTTTTGCGTCATCCACGAAATGGGGCCCCGACGATCCCCGCGGGGTAGAACGAGATTATTTTTCATTGCTCTTCTGTCCTTTTCCGGATTTGCCTCCGCCGTTTTGTTTCTCTTCCGAATCGCCTTCGATGCGGAGTTTCATTCCGGTGACGGGTGTGGAGAGGTTGGTCAGAATTAAGCGTTCGCCATCGGCAAGCCCTGCGGAGATCAGCACCTCGCTCACGTCGCGCCAGAGAACATCAACCTCCCGGATTTCGAGCGTATCGTTTTCTGTTGCCAGCCAGACCCACCGGTCATCGTGTAATGCGGAGCGTGGAATACGAACCACCTGTTCAACAGGGGCTCCTTTAATTTTAATACGCACATATTCATTGAGAAGAAGGGGTTGTTCTCCCTCCAATGGGTTTTTCACGGAGATGAGAACGCGGGCCATGCGCCCCTTTTCTTCGAGTGCGCTTTCCAGCCGAATGACGCGCCCCGTGCGGACTTCGCCCGTGTTGCGGGTGATGGAGACCTTGGAGCCGTTTTTCGGGTCGCATACAATCCATTGGAGCTGATCGACGGGGAGGGTCGCCCGCACGTAGAACTCGTCGGATCCCGCCAACAGTGCCAGTGCCTCCTGCAGCGTCGCCTGTGTTCCGAGATTGGCCTTGCGTTCAACCACCACCGCATTGAACGGTGCGCGGATTTCTGTGCGCGCCAGGTCGAGCGATGCCTTTTCAAGTTCGGCTTCTGCGGCGTCCAGATTGGCGAGGCGGAACGTTAGGTGCGGCACGCGCAGTACCAGTTCGCGATCTGCTTCGGAAGAAGAGCTGTCTGTGTGGATCAACTCCCACTCGCGTTGAGCGATATCGCGCCGACCCTCTTCGAGCTTGAGTTGATATTTTGCTTCGGCCAGAGCCGCTTTTTTCCGCTCAAGAGCCAGCTGATAATCGCTAGGGTCTATTTTTAGAATCACGTCATTTTCGGCAAAGGATCCGCCCTCGATAAACTCGGGCGCAACCTCCAGCACTTCTCCTGCGCCGCGGGAGCGCAGCATAATCTGGAGAGCCGGAACCACGGTCCCCGTTATCCGGAGTTTTACGGTTTGCGTCTGGGTCTTTAGGGAGGTCGTTTCGACAGAATAGGCGGTGCGCTTCGGTTCCTTTTTCTCCGGCTGGTTGGTAGTCAGAATAATAATTTTTCCAATTCCAAGCGCACTGAGAATCAGCACGATCGGCAAAATAATTTTTAAATGTTTCTTCAGAAAATTAACAATTGTTTCTTTTTTCATAATTCTCCATTTCCGCCCAGCGCGCGATGCAGGTCAATGCGGGTTTGCAAAAGGGTCAACTGCGCTTCGATCTGGTCGCGTTCCAAGGTTTGAACGCGAACGAGCTCAATCAAAACGGGCAGGTAATCAATCAGGCCGTTGCGGTAGCGGCTGAGTGCCTCTCGGTGGGAGTCGCGGCTCAGCTCCAGGCTTTGATCGAGCGCGATGAGGTGTTCGCGCTGCTTTTCTTCAGAAATCAGTGCGTCCTCCACTTCGCGGATGGCATGGAGTACGGTTTCGCGATACTCCGCCAGCCGCTCATCCACCACCGCACGAGTGCGTTTGACTTCTGCATGACGTCGACCGCCTTCAAAAATCGGGCCGGTGACCCCTCCGACGAGGTTGGCAAACCAATCGTTAAAAAGATCAGAGCTTTTGGCATTTCGGTAATCCGCAGACGCGGTGAGCCGGATGGCGGGAAGCCGATCGGCGCGGGCGGAGCTGACCCGCCAATCCGCAGATTGCAGGCGAAGTCCGGCACCGCGCACATCGGGTCGATGGGCCAGCACCTCAGCAGGAATTCCAATCGCGGGTAGTTTTCCAGGGGCGGGAAGGGTGTCATCTAAAAGTTCCAGTTTCTGGAAATCATCACGGCCAAGTAGCGCTGTGAGCTGGTTTTTTAGCAGTTGTTCGCGCAGTTCCGCCGGTGGAATACGGGCTTCGGTGGCGGCGACGGCCTGGCGTTGCTGATAAACGTCGAGCGCGGTGGCCAGCGATTTTCGAAAGCGAAGCTCGACCAGCTCAAGAGAGGTTTGGTTCGTTTTAAGTTGTTCGCGAAGCAGGTCGGTTTGCCGCCGCTGGGCGACGATTCCTATCCAGTTTTGAGCTACGTGCGCAGAGAGAGTGATCGCGGCGGTGTGGAGCTGCTCGCGCGAAGCGTCGCGATCGAGCGCAGCGGCTTCCGTTTGCGATTTGATACGACCCCATAGATCGACTTCATACGCTGTAGCGAGCCCGAGAGAATAAAGATGGGTGTTCTTGAACGTTGTGCTGTTGCGTGCGCCGGTCGCGGACGCATTGGCACTCAGGGAGGGGAGGCGCGCTGCCCCCGCCTGGGTGGCAATCGCTTCGGCCTGCGCCAGTCGCGCCCGCGCCTGTTGAATAGAGGGACTGTTCGTCAAGGCCTCCGTAATCAACCCGTTGAGTTCCGGAGATTGGAAACTTTCCCACCACGGGGTTCCAATGTCTGGAATGGTTTCTGAATAGATGCTGAATTGTTCGGGAACATTTTCGTTCAGCAACCGATCATCCGGCGCAAAGACCGCACAAGAGGAGAGGAGTATCGGAAGGGCAAAAAAGTAAAGAAGTCTTCCTCGCAGAGGGCGTCCGCCTTCTTTTATCCGGCGTGACAGGAAGGACGCAGAGAATTTGTGAGTTAGAGAGACGTGCTTCGCGAACTCTGCGCCTCTGCGATGGATCTCCATTTCTGTGGCATGGAACAGGGCTGAATGAACTCGTTTACGAATCCAGTTTCCAATTTCCAATTTCCAGTTTCCAATTTCAAATTTCATCAACTTGTTCCACCACTTTTTGCATGAGCTTCAGGTAGGTTGTCCGCTCCTCGGCGGTCAGCGGCGCAAAGAGCTCGGCCACGCTCTGGCGCTTCTGTTCCATAATTTCATCGACCATCCGCTCGCCCTTGGCTTTCAGCGTCAGC
>JAUXCB010000101.1 GCA_030619095.1 Verrucomicrobiota bacterium
ATCACTCTCGTACGGGTGGAAGATGCCTTTCGGAGTATGAAAAGCGATTTGGGATTGCACCCATTCCATCACCAGCTCGCCCAGCGCTGCCGGGCGCACATCTGGATCACCGTACTCGCCTACCACCTTCTTCGCTGGATCGAGCACTCGCTCAAGCTCTCCGGCTACGAAAGCACTTGGCGCACCCTGAGGCGTCAGCTCGACACCCAATGGGTGCATACCCTTGTTTTCATAGCCTCTTCAAGTTCTTACCCTGACTCAGTTTTCAGAACTTTAACGGCTGGATATAGGATTAAAGGCTCGAAAGAAGAGGGAGAGTTCATCATAAAAAGAGTTCACCTTTCACCCTCTTGGAGAACGATCTATGAAAGCACTGTTGCTGACGAATGAATATCCACCGAATGTGTATGGCGGAGCCGGAGTCCATGTGGAATATCTGAGCCGCGAACTGGCGAAGCTAATGGATGTGGAGGTACGTTGCTTTGGCGAACAGCGAGATGATTCTAAGCCGCTGACCGTTCGCGGAACCACCGTGGATTCCTCCCGCTTCGAGGATGCGGACCCGCGGATTAAGCCGGTGCTCAATGCCCTGGCCCACGACATCGATTTCAACATCAAACCCTCGGGCGCCGATGTGGTGCATTGCCACACGTGGTATTCGCATTTCGGAGGCATCGCCGCCAAGCTCTCCTACGGCATCCCGCTGGTCATCACCGCTCATTCGCTCGAACCGCTCCGTCCGTGGAAGCGCGAGCAACTCGGCGGCGGCTATGACTTCTCCAGCTGGATCGAAAAAACCGCCCTCGAAATGGCCGATGCGGTGATCGCGGTCTCCAAAGAAACCAAGGCCGATATCCTGAATCATTTTGATGTGGATGAGAAAAAGATTGAGATGATCTACAACGGAATCGATACGGATCAGTACCACTGCGTCGACACGCAGGAGTGCTTCCGGAAATACGGAATCGATCCCGATCAACCTTATGTGCTGTTTGTCGGACGTATTACCCGTCAGAAGGGAATCGTCTATCTGGTGAATGCCATTCAGTACATCCATCCGGGCTGTCAGGTTGTGCTGTGCGCCGGGGCACCGGATACGCCGGAGATCGCGAAGGAAATGAGCGATGCGGTGGATGTGGCCCGCAAAGTGCGCGACGGCATTATCTGGATCGAGGAAATGGTCTCGAAAGAAACGGCCATTGAGCTCTATTCCAATGCCGCCATTTTCTGCTGCCCGTCCATCTATGAACCGTTCGGCATTATCAACCTGGAAGCGATGGCCTGCGAAACGCCGGTGGTCGCCTCGGCGGTCGGAGGCATCAAGGAGGTGGTCATCGATGGTGAAACCGGTATTCTGGTGCCGGTGGAGCAGTTGAACACGGCTCCTTTTGAGCCGGTGGAGCCTGAAAAGTTTTCGAAGGATTTGGCCGATGCGGTGAACCGTCTGATCGCGGACCCGGAGCTTTGCAAGCGCATGGCTTCCGCCAGCCGCAAGCGCGCGGTCGAAACCTTCAGCTGGACCGCCATTGCCGAACAGACCGCCGAACTTTATCGCAAACTGAAGGAGGAGCACTCGTCATGATTCCCAAAGGAAGTTATTTGATCATCCAGGATGTGCAGCCGGAGATTGATAAGGGGCGCTACGCCGTGAAACGGGAGCTGGGTGATACCATTAATGTTTCCGCCGAAATTTTCAGGGAGGGACACGATATCCTCCGCGCGAAACTTCTTTGGCGAAAAGAGGGCTCCACGAAGTGGAATACTCTTCCGATGGAACATATCAATCCGGGCCTGGATCGCTGGGAGGCCTCCTTCGAACCAAAAAAAATCGGGCGGCACGAGTTTCGAATTGAAGCCTACACCGATCATTTCGCATCGTGGCAGCACGACACAAAACGAAAATATGAGGCGGGGGAGCTTCTTGAGAGCGAGGCGATTGAGGGGATTCACCTGATGCAGGACGCCGCCAAACGGGCTCCGAAGGCAGCTGCAAAACAGATCACTAACTGGGTGGGGGAAATGGAGACCCTTGACTATGCCCGCGAGCAGGCGGCGGTGATGTTTTCCGATCCAATCACACAGACGGTTTGCGCCTATCCCCTGCGTCAGGGTGTCGAGACGGGGAGAAGCAATTCCTATCCGCTTTATATTGACCGGCTCAAGTCGCGCTACGCTTCGTGGTACGAGGTCTTCCCCCGGTCAACCGGCACGGATCCGGCTTGCAGTGCCAGCTGGAAAGATGTTGAAAACTTCCTGCCCTATGTGGCCGATCTCGGTTTTGATGTGCTTTATTTCCCGCCGATCCACCCAATCGGAAAGAGCTTCAAAAAGGGCCGTAATAATTCGCTGGAGGCGACGGAGGAGGATCCGGGTTGCCCCTATGCCATCGGAAATGAATCCGGCGGACATTTTGAGGTCTGCGAACGCCTCGGCACGATGGCAGAGTTTGAGCAGATGGTCGGGAAAGCAGGGGAGATGGGAATCGATATTGCAATCGATTTCGCCATCAACTGCTCTTACGACCACCCCTATCTCAAGGAGCATCCCGACTGGTTCTTCCGCCGCCCCGACGGCACCATCAAATATGCGGAGAACCCGCCGAAAAAGTATGAGGATATTTATCCCTTGAACTTCGACTGCGAAGATCGCGATGCGCTCTGGAATGAGATGAAGCGCTACTTCCTCTTTTGGGCCGGGAAGGGTGTGCGAATTTTCCGGGTCGACAACCCGCACACCAAACCGGTTCTTTTTTGGGAATGGGTGATCCGCGAGGTGCAGAAGGAATACCCCGACACCATCTTCCTGGCTGAAGCGTTCACCCGTCCGCGCATGATGGAAATGCTCGCCAAGGCCGGCTTCTCCCAGTCCTATACCTATTTTACATGGCGCAGTGAGAAAAAGGAGTTGATGGAGTATTTTGACTATCTGACCCGCCACCCGGTAGCCGACTATATGCGCGGGAATCTTTTCCCGACCACACCGGATATTCATCCTTCCTACCTCCATCATGCTCCGCCGTCTGCCTTCAAAATACGGCTGGCATTGGCAACAACCCTCTCTTCGGTCTACGGCATGTATTCCGGTTTTGAGTTCTGTGAAAACGAGCCGTTCCCCGGAAAAGAGGAGCTGAACCGTTCTGAAAAGTACGAATTCAAAGTGCGGGACTGGGAGCAGGAGGGGATTCGCGATTTTGTGCGCGACCTCAACCGCATCCGCCATGCCAACCCGGCTTTGCAGGAATACGACAATCTTCGCTTCTGCAAATGCGGAAACGACCAGATCATCGCCTACCTCAAAGAATCGAATGACGGGTTGAATACACTGCTTGTCATGGTGAATTTGGATGCGTATCAGAAGCAGGTGACGTTTGTGACGCTTCCCTCGGATATCCGAGGGGTAGAGAAGGACAAGGGATACGGGATGCGCGATCTGCTCAGCGGTGAAGAATATCACTGGAAGGGGTTGGAAAACTACGTTGAACTCTCTTCCGAAGAACCGGTGCAGATTTTCCGCATTGAAGCGTAAAAGACGCTAAATCCCCCGCCATGGGCGGGGAAGAACCGGTTTAAAGACGATTTATTGTTTCCACACAAATAATCATCCTGTTTTCTGGAAATAGATATCAAATTATATATGCACGGGTAAAATACCATTTAAAGTTGATATAAAATTATCCCATAACTCCTCTTGTTAAAAAAACGATCCGCTGTTGCGTTAAAAAATATCACTTTTTAGTTGCCATACCCCGAAGTTGGTGTAAATTCCTGATAGTTTTTCTGTAGAGAGTGCCTTGGGAGGAGAAAACAATGGAATCTATGACCATGGATGGTGGACAGGCGATTATTCGAAGTCTGGAAGCAGAGGGCGTTGAGTATATCTTCGGCTATTCTGGCGGATCGGTTATTCCGATCTTTGATGCGCTGATCACCACGCCGACCCATATCAAGTTTGTTCTGGTCCGCCATGAGCAGGGAGCGGCCCATATGGCCGATGGCTATGCCCGCGCCACCGGAAAGCCCGCCGTTGTGCTCGTCACCAGCGGCCCCGGTGCCACCAATATCATCACCGGCGTCATGACCGCCCACATGGATTCAGTTCCGATGATCTGCCTGACCGGGCAGTCCGTCTCGTGGATGATCGGCAAAGATGCCTTTCAGGAGGCGGACATCTTTGACATGACCATGCCTTGTGTGAAGCACAGCTATCTGCTTAATGCATCGGACGACATTCCGCGCACCATCCGCGAGGCGTTTCATATCGCCACCACGGGTCGCCCTGGCCCGGTTCTGATCGATATTCCCAAAGATATGAGTTCCGGATCGATGAGTGATGAGTTGCGCACAGAGATGGAAATCCCCGGCTATCAGACACACGAAGAGGACGAAATCAACATGAAGCATGTCCAGGATATTGCTGAAGCACTCAGCCAGTCGCATAAGCCGCTGATCCTTGCCGGGCACGGAGTGCTCATTTCCGGTGCGCAAGACATCCTGCTTGAGCTCGCCGAAAAGCTGCGGGCTCCGGTCACCACCACGCTGCTAGGTAAAGGGGCCATTCCCGAAACGCACAATCTATCACTCAGCTGGCTCGGCATGCACGGGAGTGCCTATGCCAATAAAGCCGTTTGTGAGTGTGACCTTCTCCTAAACTTTGGTTCGCGTTTCGATGATCGGATTCTCGGTGACCCGAGCTGTTTCTGCAAGCAGGCGAAGGTGATCCACGTCGATATTGACCCGTCTGAAATCGGGAAAATGATTGATCCCGATCTCCACTGCATCGGCGATGCCAAAAAGGTCATGGAGGCTCTTTTGCCACATGTAGCTGAGCTGAACACCGCCTCCTGGATCAAAAAAATTGACGGGTGGAAACAGAAGTATCCATTTAAATTTAAGCGACAGGGAAGTCTCAAAATGCAGCACGTCATCGACGAGTTTTATAAACTCTCCGAGGGCAAAGCCATTGTGGTTACCGACGTCGGCCAGCATCAGATGTGGGCCGGGCAGTTCTACAAAACAGATCATCCCAACACCTTCCTCAGTTCCGGAGGGGCGGGTACCATGGGCTTCGGCCTGCCTGCGGCCATCGGTGCGCAGTTTGGCAAGCCCGATGAGCTGGTCGTTTGTTTCTGCGGCGACGGCGGTTTCCAAATGACCCTGTTTGAGCTGGCTACCGCCGCGCTCCACAAGTTGCCAATCAAAATCGTCGTTCTGAACAACCATTACCTCGGTATGGTTCGTCAGTGGCAGGAGCTCTTCTATGAAGACCGCACCAGCGGAGTGGATTTGGAGGGGAATCCCGACTTTGTTAAGCTGGCAGAATCCTACGGAATCAAAGGCTTCAACCTGCGCCGCCCCGGTGACGTTAAACGCATTGTGGGTGCCGCATTGGAATACAGTGATGGCCCCTGCCTCATCAACTGCTAGGTCGAGAAGACCGATAATGTCTTCCCCATGATTCCCGCAGGAAAAGCCCTCGAGGAGATGCTGATCGAGGCACCGCATCCGAGCCTCAAACTTGAAAAACCGACGGGATCAACCTGAGCCAGAGGTCAGAGATCAGGAATCAGGAGTCAGAAAACAATTTGAACGCTTAACGAATTGAACGATCCGTAAGGAGTAAAACCATGATCAACAATAAAACAATTCATACTCTCAGTGTTTATGTTTCGAACAAGCCCGGTGTCCTGGCGCGGATCGCCCAGACTTTTTCGCGCCGAGGCTACAACATTGAATCACTCGTTGTCTCACCCGCAATCGACGGGCATTTCTCTCGCATGACCATTGGGGTCAGTGGTGCCGAAGAGGGGCTGGGGCAGATCATCAAGCAGGTGATTAAGCTCATCGATGTGCTACACTGTACCGACCATACCTTCGACAAGGCCGTCACCAAAGAGATGGGCCTCATCAAAATTGCGGTCACGACGGATGGGCGCGGGGAGGTTTTGCAGATTGCTGAACACTTCGGCTGTAAGACGGTCGACCTTACCGATGAGTCGATCATGCTG
>JAUXCB010000005.1 GCA_030619095.1 Verrucomicrobiota bacterium
AAGGATTTGTCTTCCTAAGACCGCTTGGCCTCCGACTTGGGTCGCGGCATCTTTCAGAACCGCCCGCGCGGTGGTCAGAACGGCCATCATTGTGGTGGGTGAAACCAGCCAGACGCGTGCGCGCTGGGCCTCTTCGACGAGGGTGCGATAGTGGGCGTGAATTTCGGCAAACACGGCCTCCGCCGGGATGAACATCATGGCGCCATCGGAGGTTTCCCCGGGGATAATGTATTTATCGGCGATGTCTTTAATGTGTTTTTTGATATCCTGTCTGAACTGCCGCTCGGCGGTTGCGCGATCTGCATCACCTAAATGGAGGTCGGTCATGCGCTGATAGCTTTCTAGAGGGAATTTGGAGTCGATGCAGACCGTGCCGGTTGGTTCGGGCAGGAAAAGCACACAGTCGGCACGCACTCCATTCGTGAAGGTGTGTTGAAGGGAATAGTTTGTTTCGGGCATCATGTTGGAGATCAAGGCGTTTAGTTGCACCTCCCCAAATGCGCCTCGGGAGCGTTTATCGGAGAGGATCTCCTGTAGGCTGACGACGTTGCCGGAGAGTTCCGCAATTTTTTCCTGGGCTTTATCGATCAATGCCAGCCGTTTGAGAACGTCGCTGAAGACGGTTGTGGTTTCCTTGAATCCTTTATCCAGTCGCTGTTCCACTTTTTCGCCGATCTGATCGAGCCGGTGGGTGTTGGAGGCGATCAGTTTTTCGATTTGCGTCTGTACCGTCTCTTCGCTCTTGCGCGCACGTGCATCCGTTTGTTCGGTGAGGGCGTTGAGGCTTTGGGTCAGCATCTGCAGGCGGGTTTCCTGTTGAACCGATCCCCGTTGAGTCAGAATGAGTTGAATGACCACTAGGGCAGCCAGAAGTAGCAGGGTGGGCAGAATAAGCAGTTCCATAAAAATTCCTTTGACGTTACATCGGATACACATCCAGAACGCTTGACACTTTACGCCCCCCGTTCGATACTTCAACAGATTTGTCTTTCTGGAACAACCCTCGTGAAAAATGAAAAAAAACCGGCAGAAAAAAAACTCAGAAAAACCGTCGTTTCCCTCTCCAGAACCGTCGGATTTTTATGTGCGAAACCCCGGAGAGGCACCGCTCGATGGATCTTCGGCGGGACAGAGGGCGGCGGCTTCTCGCACGTCGCTTCACAACCCGGACGGTCGTCGTGAGCGAAACAATCGAACCACCGACTTGCATCTGCTTTTTATTCTGGTTCGTGTCGGGCTGATTCTTCTCCTGTTGGCGGGAGGGTGTGTTGCGCTCAAACTGGTTTTGGAAAAGCTGCTGGAGAAGCCTTCGGACAAAACGATGCAGCAGTGGGCTGTTGATGCAGAGCGTATGGAGTCAAACGATGCCGAAGAGATCCTCTCCGAAAAACCCGTTTCCGAAGAGGGGTCTCCGGTTTCTATGGGCGGTGCCGTACTGATTAGAAAACGACTGCGTCAGTGGAAAGAGAGCGAACAGCACCTGCGTGCGGCAGAAGCGCTGGAACAGAAGGAAATAGCCGAGGAGGCTGTTTTGCGACTAAAAAAGGCTTTGCGTGTGGCACCCGATCACCGAGCGGCTCAGCAGCTTCTGCTGGATATTTACATGCAGGCTGAAAATTATGTGGAAGCGGTTTCTTTGTGTATTCGCCTGCTGGATCAGGACAGCCTGCAGTGGGGCGTGAAAATGGATTTGCTGCAGGCGTTGCAGGCGCTTCATCAAACGGAAGCGTGTTTGGCTCTGGCAGAGCAGATGCTGGAGAAAGAGCCTAGCAATCTGCGTGTGCAGGAAATGACTGCAATGGCACACTGGGATGCTGGGAACCGGGATGAAGCTCTGGCACTATTTGGTCGGATATTAAAAAACAAGAATCGGCATCCGGCGGCTCTGGCGGCCTCTGCGGCGATTTATCAGGAACGCGGGGAGTGGGGTCAGGCGATTCCCTATTATTTAGAGCTTATTCGAATCGAGCCGGACGCACAGGCTTATCATGATTTGGTTCGTTGCTATGCCCAGCAGGCCGCAGCCTCCAAAGCGGTTGTTATTATGGGGCAGGCTGTCAACCTGTACGGAGAGGCTGAAGTCGCCGCTTGGCTGAGTCAGGATCTGGAGGCCTTCGACCTGATTCGCGAAACGCTGGAATACCGTTCGTTTTCCGGGCGTATAGCGGGTGTGGCGATCCGTGAATCGATTAAGGGAGTCCAGAAGAAAAAAGTTGAAGAGTCGTTATTGCCAACCCCAGCCGAACTGCACCTTCCGATAAAGCCCGACTTAAAGATCGACCCCGACTTAAAGATCGACCCTGATTCCCGCAGATGACCGCAGTTCAACAGGTGCGCCGACCTCTCGTTGGCATTGCCTGTTCGCTGGTTTCCGGGCTTTATATGCATCACTTGTTCTCGGGGTCGCCCTGTTTGTTTTTAGGGCTGGCTGCCGGGACTCTTTCCTGGGCCTGCCGGATGCAGGATCGTCGCGGGGCACTCCCGGCCTTTTATCTGACCTGCGTTCTTTTGGCGGCGGCGGCGGGTGCGATTGAGAAAATAGAGACTCCGGCATCTTCCACTTTGCCCCAGGCAGAGGTGCTGTTTCAGGAGCAGGAGCTGATCGGGATCGTTGATGAATGTCCGGCGGGTTCCGGAGGGGAGACCCCCTCGTCTTTTCGTTGCCGAGCCGAGGCGGTTCGCGTGGGGGCGGAGTGGTATCGATCCGATGCCGTATTGCGTGTGTATCTAAAAAACCCAGTGGAAACGCCGGTCTACGGTGAGCGCTGGCGAGTGAAAGGCCGCTACCGGTCTTATGAAGAGAGGCGCGCCGGACTGGAAGGATTTTTGAGCGCAACCGATGCAACCCGCCTGAGGGCGGCTCCTCTTTCCTTTCGGGGCAACTGCTACAAAGCTCGTCAGTGCGCATCACGTTTTCTTTACTCAGGGATTGAGTCTTTTCCGGAACAGGCACAGCTTCTTCAGGCATTGTTGCTAGGATATCGTAAAGCACTTTCTTCAGAACTCTATCAGCTGTTTGCCTCAACCGGCACGCTTCATATTTTTGCCATATCCGGCCTGCATGTGGGTGTTCTGGCCGCCATTGGAATCGCGGTGCTAAAGCTGATCGGGGTTCCCAGACCTGCGTGGGGCCTGCTATTGATTCCCGTTTTGTTTTGCTATGTCGTTTCAACCGGGATGAAACCGAGTGCGTTCCGGGCCTTCACCATGGCGGCGGTCTATTTTGCCGCACCGCTTTTCGGACGGCGACCCGACCCCGTCTCTGCCATTGCATTGGCCGCCATCATTTTGCTGTCCATCCACCCTTCTCAGATCAGCGAACCTGGGTTCCTGCTCTCCTTTACGGTTGTGAGCGGCATCGTGATGGTTCATGGATATGTGACGCATCGGCTCACCGGGTTTTCCCGTCCCGGCTGGTTCCTTCCTTTGGCGAAGCTTAGCGGTTCGCGCCCGCTGGGGGGGGTGGTGCGTGCGGTCGGACTGCTCACACTGACGTCTATAGCCGCCTGGCTTTTTTCAGCGCCACTGACTGCTCGGTTTTTCAACACTCTTTCGCCGGTGGCGCTTGTTGGGAATCTGGCGATTATTCCGCTGACCTTTATCATTGTGCTGACCGGATGTCTGGCACTGCTTGCCGCACCCGCCTCCTTTTTTATGACGGGAGTATTTAACCATGCGAATCGGTTGTTTGTGAGCCTGTTAATTTCCACGATTGAGATCCTCGGTGCATTGCCGGGGGCCTATACCTTTGTTCGTGCGCCTTCACTCTCTGTGCTGGCCGTTTGGTATACGGGTCTGGTTCTGCTTTTCACCGGCACCGCCCGCCTGCGACGGTCGGGGGCTGGCCTTCTGTTGGTCGCGGTACTCCTCTGGAGCGGCGGGCTGTTTCGTCCTTTTTCCGGAATCGAAATCCACCGGGAAGGTGCAGAGGTAACCATCATGAGAATATCATCCATGGAGTGGGTTTTGGTGACGGATGGAAACGCGTATAGCACGAGCCGGACGATCCGGAGGCTACAGCGGGAGGGCGTCAATCATCTACAGGCTCTGGTTGTAAGCGACCGGCGGGCGGAGGTGGAAGCCATCGGGAAGCTCTGCCGCTTGTTTGCGCCGAAACAGGTTTGGATGCCCGTGGGGCTGGAAGGTACGCATCTTGCAGAGACCCCTCAGGAATCCGGTAGTTCTGTAATCTTTTCAGATAGGCCTGAATGGAAAACAGGCAATGGGTATCTCCGTATTGCAAACGATGCTTACTGAATATGGTTCAGAGAGTCTGTGGCGATTTCTAATTCAGTGATCAGGCTTTTAAAATCGCTTGAATCGCGCACGCCAAGGAATTCCTCGCGAGACATCCATGCCAGTGCAAGGTTCGGATCAACCAACTGAATGCCTCGCTGCAGCGCATCCAGAGCCAGCGCTTCTTTTCCGTTCTGAACCTGAACCTGTGCCAGCAGAAAGAAGATCGGTGCCACATCGGTGACCTCTTGAGTCAGTTCGGTCAGGAACTCGGCGGCCTGCTCCCATTTTTCCTGCTGGGTGAGGTACAGTGCATAGGTTTGCAGCGTGTCGACATCGTTTGGTTTTAAATCGATATATTTTTCAAAGTGGAAGATCGCCGAGTCCACGTTTTCCTTTTTTCGATAGAGCAATGCCAGGTTTTTGTGACAAATAGGATCTTCGGGCTGTAATTCGAGTGCCCGTAAGAGGTGTTTCTTCGCCTGGTCATATTTTTCGATGCCAATATATGCGGTGCCTAAATTGTTGACCACAGAAAAAGTCTCCTTCTCACTGAGTGCCTTTTCCAGATGTTTTGCAGCCTTTTCATATTCTTCGTGATAAATATAAAGTATGCCCATGGCGCGGTGCAGCCCTTCAATGTCAGGATAGATTTTAACCACATAGTTGAAATGCTCCAGTGCAGCATCCATTTCCTGAAGAGCCATCGCCTGCTCCCCCATAATAATGTGATAGGCCGCTTTCTTCACCCAATCAACCGAAAGCGACTTCTCCCCCAGTTCAACATCCAAGTTCATTTGCTCTGAAGACAGTCTATAATCCAACACCCAGATTGCATCCAGAGGCAGCGTGTGGCGGGGGATGAAAACACGCTCTTTCGTGGGAACCTTTGTTGAGATATTTCGCTCGGTCAGAACATTGTGAGCCACGAGAGAGATGATGGTTATGACAATGACAACTGCCAGACCCCCCAATGCGATCGATCTCGTGTGGGTGCGCTGCAGATCCCGTCGGCGCTGCTCGACCAGTTCCTTCGCCACCTGGGGGGTGAAGTCTTTTTCGAGGTCGTGCGAGTTGCTTTGATAAATATCCCGAAATTCATCTTTTCTTTTCATGAACATCTCCTTGTTGGGAGGGTAAGGCTTCAATGGGTTGCACTTCGATGTAAAAATGGGGTGAGTAACGGGATTCGAACCCGCGACATCCAGAATCACAATCTGGCGCTCTAACCAACTGAGCTATACCCACCAATCTCCGAAAGCGGGCGAGAGTAATAAAACCAGAATGAAAAGCAACGATTATTCCTCTCCATTTTATAAAAATTTACTCCATCCCGGTTTTCCCGAGTGACCCCCGCCGTTCCGGCTGGTGCAGAAGGCCTTGGAAATCCTCGGGATCGCGTAAGGAGTCGAAAAGATTCTTTGTCATGGAGATTGGGTCGAGCAAGGGCGGTTTTTTTAGAACTGAATTTCTTGTCTCATCGCGGCGTCGACGACGTTGGTTCAGTCGGGTACCTGTCCTAGCGAAACCGTTTCGTTTTTTTTGTGCAAAAAAGGCTGACACATTTCCGGTGAGCTTACCCGAGCGTCTATACAGGTCGGGGTTGCTTCAGGCTGACCCGTTTTCCAATGTCTAATATTCAGACCTGACCCTGCTATCTCGATGCGTGGGAGATCAGCTACGGGCTTGACCCTCTGTCTTCTGCGGATGCCAATCTAGATGCGGATAATGATGACTTGACGAATATACGAGAATATAATGCATACACAGATCCTCAGAATGCGGATACGGATGAAGATGGTTTGAATGATGGCCCCGAAGTTGATGTTCATTCTACCAACCCGATCTATAGTGATACAGATGGGGACTTGCTGAATGACGGAGAGGAACTCACCCTCGGCACCGACCCGTTGGACGCTGATAGTGACGGTGATGAGATGATTGACGGGTTTGAAACAAGTCACGGATGCGATCCAAACACGGTTGACCCGGATGGAGATGCGGATGGAGACGGAATCTCAAATCTGGCGGAATTTCAGCAGTATCCGACCTATTGGCTGTCTCATTCAGCGTATACTATAGCAGGTACGTCAGGGGCAGGCTGGTTTGTTCCGGCTCATGGAGCCAAAGTGAACGGAAATGTGGTGATGTTCTCTCCTGGAGGTGTAGCTGTTGGACAGCAGGTCTCGAAAACATTTTATGCGGAACCGGGCGAAGAGTTGGTTGTCGAGTGGTTTGGGGAGGCCGAGTCTATACATGAATGGATTGTGGCGATGCAGTCGTGCTTTATTGACGGCACGGAGAAAGTGTATCCATTCGATTGCACGTATCGTATTGAGCCAACCGGAAGTCAGAACAGTCTGGTGGTCGGGATAAATGATGATGATGATAACGGGGACGGAATGCCGGATTATCAAAATGAGGTAATTGATGGGTTGGATGACACCAACGATATGGTCAGGCTCGTGTTTGATCCGATGGTGATTCACTCCAATGCCCCGGATGCCCAAGTTTATCTGACAAAGTTCGCTGCGCAAAACCCCGCATTCTTTGTGCCGTTTGAAAAACTACGCTTCTTCCGGGAAGCAACCGGCGCGCATCTGCCACATACCGAGAATGTTCTTTCGGACATTCGTGCCGGAGAGTTCACCGTACTGGTTGAGGGAATTGATGTCGGTACGGAGGAGTTCTATCCGACATACTCCCCGGGATATTATGTGGACTCGGATTGGTCCATGGGGCACAACCATATTCACGGCTCTGCCTGCGAAGTGAAAGTCCTGAAAATTGATGTAGAACAAACAGAAACAAACGTGTGGTGGGGTGCCTCGGAACTTACGCTGAACCTGACTACAGACAGTTATCTGGGAGGGAGCGGAGTTGTGTGGACCAGCACACCCCCCGGAATTGCTGGAAGCGGGTCGTCCATCACATTCACACCAAGCAACCTGCCTCCCGATCAATACGTGGTAACGGCATATTCTCTGCTCCAGTCCACCTGTTCCGATACCTGTACGGTGAACGTACTTAAAGTCGAGTTCGATGAATCAAAAGTGAATGGGCGAAATATTACCCAAATTGATATCGGCAAGTATAAGGATTACGAGAAGTGCATAGCGATTCAATGGGACTCCGAACAAGAGCTTGATCTGAAAGATTATCTCAAAATAGAACCATCGAATCTGACGTATGAGGAGATCGAAGATTCCATCTCCTGGAAAAAAGATGGTTCAAGCATGGAGTCCTCGGTATTGAATTACGATAATAAACCGAATGAAGGGGATATTGATGACTATGCCATTAATGTATGCAGTGAGAATGGGACGGTTTTTGACAGGTTGATTGTTGTTGTTTACCCGGTGGAAACAAAAACAGCGTTTGACGAGTGGTGTGTAGAGTATGTCGATACGGCTTGGGTGAATGTACTTCCGCCTGTTTATTCTAGGCTTGGAGACGGAAACTCTGATCCGGAACCTGGAGTGTTGAATCAAAGTTGGTTGGGGCCAAATGTTCTGAATAGTTTTTATCATCATGAAGCAGCGTTTGATATGCGTTCCCTAAGTTTTGATGGTCATGGACATCAGGCGACTTATTCGACCACAGGCATTCTAATCCCGAGCGGAATTTCTGCAGGGACGGCAGATTTCGAGTGGCACTTGGATATTATAGGTCAAGACCATGTTTCTGAAGATGTGTTGCCTTTTGTCTGGGCAGCTCAACTGGATGGGAATCCAGTCGAATACGCAGGTCTTAATATGACGTATGCCTTAATAAGAAAATCATCATCTCTTGATCAATACTTTGCTCGTCGACCGCCTCATACAGGAAACCAGATTCCACCCGAAGAGTGATAAACCATGGAGAAATTTGTGATGAGAAAAAGAACCTTATGTTTTGTTATT
This sequence comes from Verrucomicrobiota bacterium, assembly GCA_030619095.1. Classification (GTDB taxonomy): domain Bacteria; phylum Verrucomicrobiota; class Kiritimatiellia; order Kiritimatiellales; family Tichowtungiaceae; genus Tichowtungia. The sequence goes on from JAUXCB010000005.1 coordinate 8,139, forward strand.
CTTGCCCTGCTGATTGCTGTAGTAGCAGGTTATATTATTCGACTCTCTTTCTTTGGAGGGGAGTCACCTGAAGCGGAGCTTTCTTCCCCTGTTGAGATTGCAGGATGCATTACGGCTGAGGAAAAGCCTGAGCGTATTGAGAAAGAAACGTCTATTCCGAGAGCAAGCATCTCGATTCCTGACAGGAGTTTTTCTGATGCGTTGAAAAAGGAGCCAGTCGACAAGGTATTCAAGTTCGCTGACACAAACTTTCCGATGACCTTTGTGGATGGAGATTGGCCGGAGGAGCTTAAGAATCTGGTTCATGAGGATATGAATCTCATTTTCTCTCATTTGACGAACTATGAAATTATAAAAGATCCACGCCCAACTGAGGCTTATCAGCTTAGCGGCGAAGCTGTCATTTCCACCCACTATATACTTTTCAATGGACGTGGAAGAATCTGGCCGGATGCATATGACCGTGAGAGAGGACGCTTGGTGCGCAGGGATGGCGAGTTCCATTTAGTCGTTTCCGAAGAGGTTCTTGCGGCATATGAAAAAGCGTTGGAGTATAAGCACGACAACCGTGTCATGTTCGAAAAATTGAATGAATTCATAGCCACCTTGAACGATCCGGAAGCGGTGGATAGGATTTCCAATAATGCCCGACTGTCGCGAGATATGTTCTATTTTTATCAACAAGAAAGGCCTCCGGGAGAATCTTTTCCTTATCAGCAGAATCTGCAAGAAGTCAATGAGATCAACATTCGAATGCCCAGCATACTCTCGTTTGAAGAGCAGGATCATAATGGCGAGAAAATCTGCATCACGTCTACGCTAATGCGTTCGAAAGAAGATCCCGATTTTTTCACCGACTTTCCGCCGTTTTGTTACGTTAGCAATAAGTGGTACGTCTGTGTTCCTCGCACGCCCTGACAGCAAGATTGGGAAACCCATCCGTCCTTGGAGAGCGGGGTCAGGTCTGAATATTAAACATTGACGTGCGGGAGAATCTAAGAGAAGGGGTCTGGACATTAGACATTGCGGGGAAAAATGTTCCGAGGGTTGGAAAATTGACAAAAGGGACGGAATGGACTGGTGAGTGTGGGACTCTGGTTCTCGGTAATAAAGTTTGAGTGAAGGCGATTTGAGGATGGAAAAGAAGCGGCATGTTTTGAGCTCGGATTCGTCGGGACAGGGACAGGGGTCAGCCTGAAGTAACCCCAGTTTGACTCCATTTCTGAACGATGAAGTATGAAAGATGAAGGCGGAATTCAATTTTCATAGTTCATATTTCATCATTCAGCGTTCTCTCTAATGTCGTGATTGATGCGCATGGAACAGAAGGTTTCTCCGCACATGGAGCAGTAGCGCTGCTCGGTTTTAAATTCTTCACCGGGCGGCATGGACTGCTCGCGGAAGCGCAGCGCGCGCTCGGGATCGAAGCAGAGGTTGAACTGATCCTCCCAGCGAAATTCGAAGCGGGCGAGGCTGATGGCGTTGTCGCGCTCCTGCGCGTTGGGAATGCCTTTGGCGAGGTCGGCGGCGTGCGCGGCGATTTTGTGCGCGACGACGCCTTCGCGGACGTCGTCTTTGTCGGGCAGGCCGAGGTGCTCTTTGGGGGTGACGTAGCAGAGCATGGAGCAGCCGTACCAGCCGATGAGGGCACCGCCGATGGCGCTGTTCATGTGGTCGTAGCCGGCGGCGAGGTCGGTGACGAGCGGGCCGAGGGTATAGAAGGGGGCTTCGAAGCAGTCGGCAAGCTGCTTATCCATGTTCTCTTTGATCTTGTGCATGGGGACGTGGCCGGGGCCTTCGATCATGACCTGGCATCCGTGTTTCCAGGCAATCTGCGTGAGCTCGCCGAGGGTTTTGAGCTCGCCGAACTGGGCGGCATCGTTGGCATCGGCGAGGCAGCCGGGGCGCAGGCCGTCGCCGAGCGAGAAGGTGATGTCATATTTTTTCAGGATTTCGCAGATTTCTTCGAAGTGGGTCGTTAGGAAGTTTTCTTCGCCTTCGTTCTGCATCCACTGAGCCAGGATGGAGCCGCCGCGGCTGACGATGCCCATGAGGCGGCTGTTGGCGAGCGGAATGTGTTCCTTGAGAACCCCGGCGTGGATGGTGAAATAGTCCACCCCCTGTTCCGCCTGCTCAATCAGGGTTTCCTTGTAGACATCCCAGTTGAGTGCGTCGATGTCGCCGCCGACTTTCTGGAGGGCCTGATAGAGCGGGACGGTTCCGATCGGGGTGGGGCAGTGGCGCAGGATGGCCTCACGCGTTTCGTGAATCTGCTTGCCGGTGGAGAGGTCCATGACGGTGTCGGCTCCCCACAGGATGGCCCAGCGCATTTTTTCCACTTCTTCTTCGATGGAGGAGCCGAGCGCGGAGTTGCCGATGTTGGCGTTGATTTTGGTGCGGAATTTACGGCCGATAATCATGGGTTCGCACTCGGGGTGGCAACGGTTGACGGGGATGACGGCGCGGCCCGCGGCGATTTCGTCGCGCACGAATTCCGGTTCGACGCTTTCGCGAATGGCGATATATTCCATTTCGGGCGTGATGGTCCCGCCGCGGGCGAGCTCGAGCTGTGTGGCGTGTTCGCGTTCTGCAATCCATTCCTCGCGCAGCATGGGCAGGGTGCATTGGGCGCAGTCGGCCCACGGGCCGGAGGTGTCGTAGACGCGGATCGGCGCGTTGAAGTTTTTCTGCGATCCGTCTTTATTGAGGGTGTGCGCCAGTTCAATCTCGCGGAAGGGAACGCGGATGTCGGGCCGCGAACCGGTCACATAGACTTTGCTGGAGCGCGGGAAAAAGATATTGGAATCTGTCGGTTTCATTCGGTTTCTCCTTGGGGAAGAAAGATCGCTTCTGCCGATCCGCTTCCCTTCGCGGCATTATCCGCGCAGGTTCGAAGGGTGCATTCTCAGCCCTCCGACCTTTTCGAAGAGCTCCCCCAGCTGAAGAGGGATTAAACTACTTGCACTATGGGGTTGTCAATCGGAACACCAAATGGAAACCTGTGCGCTCACTTTTGAGAGTAGAGGAGAGTTCGCTGTGAGCAAAATTGCAATTAAAGAGGATATTTTCTGGGTGGGTATTAAGGATCCGGATCGCGAACTTTTTGACGGATTAATGCCGCTTCCGCAAGGCACCACCTATAATGCCTATCTGGTTGTTGGATCGGAAAAAACCGCCCTGATCGATACGTGCGAGCCGGAATTCATTAATGAGCTGACGGCGAATCTCGAAGGCGTGGATCAAATCGACTACATCGTATCGCACCATGCCGAGCAGGATCACTCCGGATCCATTCCGTTGCTGTTGGAGCGTTATCCGGAGTCCACACTTCTGTGCATACAGAAAAACAAGGATATGCTGCAGACCCTGCTGACGATCCCTGACGATCGTATCCAGGTGATTGAAGACGGCGGCGAAGTTTCTCTGGGAAACAAAACCATCCGTTTCGAGCATTTTCCGTGGGTTCATTGGCCGGAAACGACCCTCACCTACATCCCGGAAGACAAGGTGCTTTTCCCCTGCGACTTCCTGGGCTCGCATTACTGCTGGGACAACCTCTTCGCGGGGGACGATCCGGTGGTTTATAAAGGGGCTCTTGAATACTACGTGCAGATCATGATGCTGTACTCGACGATGACCGCCAAGCACCTTGATCGGCTTAAGGAATTCGATCTGGAATTCATTTGTCCGAGTCACGGATCGGTTTATGACAAGCCGCAGATCATTCTCGACCTTTACGAAAAATGGATGCGCGATCCGCCGGAAAACAAGGTGCTGATTCCTTATGTCTCTGCGCACGGCAGCACTGAGATTATGGCGAAGCATCTGGGCAAGGCACTGGAGAAGCGCGGTGTGGATGTGGAGCTCAAAAATCTGATTGGACTGTCGCTCAACGAACTGGCTGACGATTTGATCGATGCCTCAACGATTGTTCTGGGCTCGTCCGTGATTATGGCCGCACTGCACCCATTGGCGGTTTATACGGCATTCCTGCTCGACCGCCTGAAGCCCAAGGCGAAATTTGCCGCCCTCATCGGGTCCTACGGCTGGAGCCCGAACCCGCTCAAAAAAGCGGACGAGCTGTTTCCGTCATGGAAAGTGGAACTCGTCGGCAACGTGCTTTCCAAAGGCCATCCCGGTGACGATACGCTCGCTGAACTCGATGAGCTGGCCGACGAAATTGTCGCTAAACATCGCGAAGTCGGGCTTTTTTAAGGCCGGTTTCTTTAATGAAACGCCCCGTTTTCCCTATCCTTGGAAAACAGGGTTTTTTGTCTGCCGGTCTTTTGGAAAGCAAGCAAACTGTCGGGAGTTTAAGAAACAACTGAACCAACGGAGAGAATCGAATGGAAACAAATGCAGTAGTAGATGGAAACGTCGTCGAACAGGCGGCAGCAGGTGTACAAGGCCTTTTTGCCGCCACACCGACATGGGTGGAAACGGCTCAGGAAATGATGACGACCTTTGGTCTGAAGCTGATTGCCGCGATCCTGATCTTTGTGATCGGTCGCTGGGTGGCTCGTCTGGTTCAGAGTGGACTCCGCAGGACGATGGAAAAGGGAAAGGTGGAGAAAACACTGATCGGCTTTTCGACCAAGCTGTTTTATATCGCGTTGATGGCCTTCGTGGTGATCGCCGCGCTTGGAAAACTTGGAATTCAGACCGCCTCGTTCATTGCCGTGCTGGGTGCTGCGGGGTTGGCTGTCGGCTTGGCGCTGCAGGGCTCGCTGTCCAATTTTGCGGCTGGCGTGCTGATGTTGATTTTCCGTCCGTTTAAAATCGGTGATTTTATTGAAGGCGGCGGCACAGCCGGGACGGTAAGGGAAATCCATATTTTCACCACGACGCTGACCACCCCGGATAACAAGCGCGTGATTGTGCCCAACTCGAAGATGATGGGCGATAATATCACCAACTACTCCGCCGAATCGACCCGTCGTGTAGATATCCTTGCCAGCATCAGCTACAACGATGATATCGACAAAGCCAAAGAAGTGCTGATGGGCATCATTACCAGCGACGAGCGGGTTCTTAAGGATCCGAAGCCGCTGGTTGCTGTTAAAACGATGAACGACAGCAGTGTCGATCTGGTGGTTCGCTCATGGGTGAACAGTGCCGATTATTGGGCTGTTTACTTCGCGCTGACAGAAGCCATTAAGAAAGGGCTCGAAGCGGAAGGTCTCAGCATCCCGTATCCGCAGCAGGATGTGCATATCTATAAGCACGGTGCCGAATAGGGCGCCAGGGGATGATCCCGACAAAACCCGCCCCGATGCTTCGGGGTGGGTTTTTGTTTGCCCGGCAAGGCCGGCAAACCCAGTCGCTTGAAAGAAAGCGGCAACACCCCGCCGATCCAGTGGAGACCGGAACGCTTTCCCCTTTCGAGAATGGGAACCATTTCTCGCCGGAGAAAGGGGAGAAAAAGCCCCCCAGCCTTGTCCTACTTGATTTTTGGAACCAGCACGTTCAGCGCACGGGGCTGCACACGAATGTTGACTTCGGCAGGAGCCGAAAGCAGTTCGCCATCGAGCTGCATCGGCCCTTCCTTTTCGCGCCGGACCGCGAGGGTTTGGAAGGAGCGCGTTTCGATTCCGCGTATCTGGTGGATTTTTCCGTCGAACACTTTTCTAATCATTGGAATGACCTTGTGAAAATCGGATCGGCGGATGGTGATGAGCTGGAGTTTTCCGTCGTCGGCCTTCGCGTCGGGGGCGATTTTCGCCCCGCCGCCGTATTGGGTGAGGTTGGCGATGGTACAGAGCTGGGGGTCGGGGATGTGGATCTCTTCGGTTGCATCTAAAAGCAGCGTGAAGGGTTGCGGGGTGTATTCAAAGAATTGGTAGACTCCGGCAAAGATGTAGGGGAGAACTCCCCGGACGGGGGATTTTTCGAAGGCGTCCACGAGCGCGGCATCCCATGCCAGTGAGCAGGTGACGAAGAAGGGCATGTCATTTGCGTAGCCCACATCGATCCGTTTGGTTTTTGCACCGGCCAGTACTCTCGTGGCTTTGACAATATCGAGGGGAATATCAAAGTGGCGGGCGAAGCCGTTGCCGCTTCCGGCCGGGATGACACCGAGGGCGACGTCGGTTCCGATCAGTACGCTGCCGATGGTGTTGATCATGCCGTCGCCGCCCACGACGATCAGTTTGCCGACCCCTTCCTCCACCGCGCGGCGGGCCTTGGCCTGTCCGTCTTCTTTGGATTTGCTGAACTGAATCGAGAGCTCGGTTTCCGGCAGATCCCAGCAGTCGAGGAGGGGCTGGCGGATTTTATCGAGCGCGGTTCCCAGCCCGGCGTTCGGGTTGATAAGGATTCGGACTTTTTTCTTTGTTGTGGACATTCGGACTCCTCAGTAGATCATGCCGTTGGCGACTTGTTCGGACGCTTCCGCTCCGTCAATCAGTTCGATGAGTTTCAGCGCAAGAGCCATGGTTGTGCCGGGCCCTTGGCTGGTGACAATATGGCCGTCGACCACGACGGGGTCGTCGGAGCGGTCGGTACGCTTCATTTCTTTTTCAGTTCCGGGATAGCAGGTGAAGGCGCGTTTTTTGAGGATGCCGGCTTGATGCAGGGCCAGCGGCGCGGCGCAGACGGCGGCAATCCACATTTCTTCGATATCGAAAATGCGCAGGGCCTCCTGCACGCCGTCGTTTTTGCAGAGCGCTTTGGTTCCGCCGGCACCGCCGGGCAGGGCGAGCAGGTCGAACGAGAGCAGGTCGAGGGTTTCCCAGCAGGTGTCGGGCACCAGATTGACTCCGCGCGAGGCGGTCACGGGGCCTTCGCCCTGAATGCTGGCGAGAACGACTTCCCAGCCGGCCCGTCGAAATACGTCAACGAGAATGACGGTTTCCATTTCTTCGGAACCGTCTGCGACGGGAACGAGTGCACGGGTCATGATTTTCTCCTTTATTTATCCACCCTCAACGCAACGGGCGAGCTCCCCGGCGATGATGGCGAGGCTTCCGGCTTCGAGCGGTGTTTCGAGACTGTTTTCAAAGAGGTCGTGGAGAGTGGAGTCCGTGCAGATGCGTACGCCGCCGATATTTGCGAGGCCGTCCTGCAACTGGTTGTCGACAAAGCAGAGAACGGGGTGGACGGGAGTTTCCGGACAGCGGGCTTCAGAGAGGTGCTCTGCCAGATGAGCTACGGCTTCTCGCACCTGCTTGAGCGGCGGGCGGCTGGGCAACTCGCCATTGCAGAGAACCCGGCCGTTTTTAAAGGTGATTTCTCCGCTCCAGGTTTTGGTTTCGATTACAAATATTCCGGCGGGCGCAACCACAATGTGGTCAAAGTCAGAGCCGCGCTCTTCAAGATAGAGATCATTAAAAACGGTATGGCCTGCCGGCAGGAAAGAGAGAATCCGTGCGACTTTTTCTTCGCCTTCGGCCCCTTTGAGGAAGCTGCGCAGGCGTCGTGCGCTCCAGCGGGTGAAAAGTGTTAGCACAACGGCCAGGGCAAGGAAAAGAAAGCCGGCTTGTGTGGCGGAGAGGGAGGGGACGGGCAGGGCCGCGCGCAGGAGATAGCCTGCGGCCAGGCAGATGGGGGCGAGCGGCCAGAAGACGCGCAATGGGCCGAGGGTTCGGGGGTTTTGTCCGGGAGAGCCATAGACGGTTGCAAAGCGGGTGTTCGGGGTTGGGTTCATGGAGAGAAGTCTATAGGGTATGGGCGTTTTGTAGCAAGTCTGGGAATTTAGTTTTTAAACGGACCCTTGACCTTTTTAGGCAAAAAAGGCTTATTCCATAGGCTTCTGAACCTAGATAAAGGATTGATTTTGAATAAACCATCATTTTTTCACCGCGCCGACTGGATTGCCTTCGGACTTACTTTTCTCATCGCATTGACGGTCTATACGTTGACGCTGCAACCGACGGTCGGGTTGGAGGACTCTGGGGAGCTGATCGTTGCCTCCGATTATCTGGGGGTGCCGCATCCGCCGGGGTATCCCATTTGGACCCTGCTCACATGGGGCTTCCAGTGGCTGTTCCATAAAGTGACCTATCACGGGTATCCAAACCCCGCGTGGGCGGTCAATTTTTTCTCGGCATTTTCCGGGGCGGCAGCCTGTGCGGTGCTGGCCATGCTGGTCAGCCGGTCGGGCACAGATATTCTTCGGAGCTTGAAAAAGGTTTCGGTGACGCTGGGGGATCATACCGAACGTGTTTTCTGCTGTGTGGCTGGTATTTCGTCCGGGTTGCTGTTGGCGTTTAGTCAGGGAATGTGGTCGCAGTCGGTGATCGCAGAGGTGTACAGCCTTAATATTTTTTTCCAGACGCTGATGCTGCTTTTCCTCTACCGCTGGATGGTGGAGCCGGAAAATCCCAGGCCGCTGTGGGCGATGGCTTTTGTCTACGGACTGGGTATGACCAACCATCAGACCATTCTGTTTATGGGGCTGGCTGTTGCGCTTTGCATCGGACTGCGTCACATTCGCCTTTTTCGTGATTTTGCCATCGTGGGTGTGTTTTACGCCATCATGATTGCGCAGAACAAGTTTGGCCCTGTAGAGATGCACTGGGTGCAGGGGCCAGCCAAGCCCGCTTTTTGGTTTTGGACTCTGTACG
>JAUXCB010000139.1 GCA_030619095.1 Verrucomicrobiota bacterium
ATACGCGGTGTCCAAAGGGTTGCGTGCGGTCATCTCCACCAACGGCACGCTGATTAACGACGAAGTTGCACGGCGGCTCAAAGCGATCGGACTTTCGTACGTCGGGGTCAGCCTCGACGGAATGCGCGAAACCAACGATAAATTTCGCGGCGTCGACGGCGCATTCGACCAAGCGCTCGAAGGCATCCGCTCCTGCAAACGCGCAGGCATCAAAGTCGGCCTGCGCTACACGATCACCAAACACAACGTGCAGGATCTGCCGGGAATTTTTGATCTGCTCGAAACAGAAGATATTCCGCGCGTCTGTTTTTATCACCTCGTCTATACCGGCCGCGGCGAAGAGATTGCTGTCGACGACCTGTCGCATGAAGAGAGCCGCAAGGTGGTCGACTACATGATCGATCGCACCGCCGACCTTCACGCGCGCGGCGTGGCTAAAGAAGTCCTGACAGTGGATAACCATTGCGACGGACCGTACCTTTACCTGCGTCTGCTCAAAGAGGGGCGGACGGAAGACGCAGAGAACGTGATGAAGCTACTCAAGATGAATGGCGGCAACAGCACCGGCCACGGCTTCGGCTGTGTCAGCTGGGACGGGGAGGTTTATCCCGATCAGTTCCTCCGCCATCACCCGCTGGGCAATGTGCGCGAACAACCGTTCAGCCAAATCTGGATCGATGAAAACAACGACTTTTTGATGGCGCTTAAAGATAAATACGCCCATGTGACCGGTAAGTGCCGCACCTGCCGCTTCCTCGATGTCTGTGGCGGAAACTTTCGTGCTCGCGGCGAAACCGTCACCGGAGACTTCTGGGGCGTCGATCCGGCTTGTTACTTAACTGCTGATGAAATCAGCAGTTAGAGTTTCGAGTTGGGGATGTTTCGGGTTTCGGGTTTTTGGATTGGAATGGAGAGATGAATGAAGATCGAACGGTTTGAAGATATTGAAGCGTGGAAGCTGGCCCGCAAGCTGACAAACAAGGTTTATGCCCTGACTCGCAAGGAAGAGTTCAGCCGGGATTTTGAACTTCGAAATCAGATTCGAGCAGCATCGGGTTCTGCCATGCATAATATTTCCGAAGGGTTTGATGCCGACTCTACTGCAGAATTCATCCGTTTTTTGCGTTACACGAAGCGTTCCTGTTCCGAAGTCCAGAGCGAGCTCTACATTGCTGCGGATGAAAACTATATTACAGCCGAAGAGTTTCAGGGGGTTTATGATCTAGCCGGTGAAACCCGCGCCTGCACCAAAGGGTTCATTAAATACCTTCAGCGTTATGCGGTAGAAAACAAATAACTCGAAACCCGAAACTCTCCCTCTCCATGAACTCGAAACTTTTCAGCTCGAAACTCGAAACTCCAATGCGCAACCCGCGTATTGTGGCTTGGGAAATTACGCGGCGCTGTGAGCTGAAATGTCAGCATTGCCGTGGCGCGGCGCGCGACTGCGATTACGCTGGGGAATTCTCCACTAAGGAGTGCTTCAAAACCATTGACGCGCTGGCCACTTTCTCCAAGCCGATGATTATTCTAACCGGCGGTGAGCCGCTGATGCGTGACGATATTTTTGATGTGGCACGTTACGCCACAGAGCAGGGCTGCCGTGTCGTCTTTGCTACCTGCGGGCATTTGCTGACGCCAGAGATCGCTGCGAAACTTAAAGACTCCGGTGTGATGGCCGTCAGCATCAGTCTGGATGCCGCCACGGCCGAAGCGCACAATGCGTTCCGTGGTGTGGAGGATGCCTACGAAAAAACGCTGGCGGGGATTGAGCTTCTCAAGGGCGCGGGGATTCCGTTTCAGATCAACACCACCGTCTCGAAACTGAATGTCGACGAGCTACCGCAGATCCTCGAAAAGGCGATCGAGCTCGGCACCGCCACGATGGATTTCTTTTTCCTCGTGCCGACCGGGCGCGGGTCGGAGATCGCCGATCTCGCCCTCAATCCGGCCGACCGCGATCACGCACTCGAATGGATTGCCGGCAAAGCCAAAAGTTCCCCGATCCACGTCAAAACAACCTGCGCCCCGCAGTATATGAAATTTGTTGATTCGAAATTGGAAATTGGAAATTCGGAACTCGAAACTTCCCAGCTCGGAACTCGAAACTCGCCCCGCGAAACTCCATTCCGGGGCTGCATGGGCGGTCGCGGCTTTGTCTTCATTTCCCACACGGGTATTTTGCAGACGTGCGGCTTTCTCGACCTGCCGTGCGGCGACCTGCGCACGGCGAACTTTGATTTTGGAAAACTTTATAACGAGTCGGAAGTGTTTGAAAATATGCGTACACTCAACCCGTTTGCCGGATGTCCCGCCCGCGCCTATGCGCGTACCGGCGACTATATGGAGGCCGAATGATGCCCGATGTTGAAAAAATGGTGCTGACGAAGTTGCAACGCGGAGTTGCTCCGGTTTCGCGCCCATTTGCCGAATTCGATTTGCCGGAGACCGAGGTTGTTGCTCTACTTGAACGCGCTCAGACTGACGGGTTGCTGCGCCGGTTCGGCGGTGTATTCGATGCCCGTCGCCTCGGCTACAAAAGCATTCTCTGTGCGCTGGATGTCGCACCGGAACAGATCGAGGAAAAAGCCGCGGTCATCGCCGCGCATCCTGGTGTGACCCACTGCTATGAGCGCACTCCGTTTCGCGGCGAGGGGAATTACCCAAAACTCTGGTTTACCCTGGCAATGCTTCATGATGGGTTTGAGGCAGGCCTCGCCACTTTGCACGCGCAACTCGCACCCGCTGAACTGTTTGAGTTGCCGGCCTTGCGACGCTTTAAAATCGATGTAGTGTTCGATCTGCGCACCGTTGATCAAGACGAAATTTTCCCGGGGATTGTTTCGCCTGTGACGGATGACGAGTCGTTTCGCGTTTTCAGTGAAGAGGAAAAAGAGCTGGTGCGCGCACTCGATCAGCAGATGCCGCTGACCGCCCGTCCGTTCGCTACATTGGCCGAACAGATCGGGCAAACCGAAGAGTTTGTTTTGTCCACGCTACAGGCCTGGAAAGAGCAGGGGGTGCTTCGCCGGATCGGCGCCATTTTGTATCACCGCGAAGCGGGTTTCAAAGCCAATGCCATGTGTGTCTGGCCCGTGGAAGAAAACATGACAGAGGCCGGACGGCACGTCGCTGCCCGCCCCGAGGTGACCCATTGTTATCAGCGTCCGTGCCTTGAACGCTTTCCGTTCGATCTCTATGCTATGATCCATACGGCGAGTTGGAATGAAACCGAAGCGCTGTTTAACGACATCTCTACCGAGTGTAATTTAAGCGGCGGCGAATTGTTTACCTCCGGCAAGGAATTTAAAAAGAGCAGCATGAAGTATTTCCGATGATGGATAAATTGAAACAGACAAAAGCCATGCCGGTCAGCCTGTTGCTGGCGGATCGTCCCTGCTTGGTGGTGGGCGGCGGAAAGATCGCGCTGCGCAAAACTGGGCATCTTCGGGATGCGGGTGCAACCGTTACTGTGGTCTGCCCTGAACTCTGTGAAGAATTTGCAGGTAAACCGGTTCAGCATATCGCCCGAAAATTTGAAGCCGGAGATGTGGAGGGAATGGCCCTGGTTTTTGCCGCCACCAATGACCGTTTTGTGAACCGGCAGGTTCTAGAGGCCTGCCGTAAAAAAAATGTTCTGTGCAGCTGTGTCGACGGCAACTGGGCGCAGAGCGATTTCACCACTCCCGCCATTGCCCGCCACGGAAACCTCACCCTGACTGTTTCCACCGGCGGGCAGTCCTGCCGCCAGGCCAAAATGGTGAAAGACAGTCTGGCCAAACACCTCGAGATGGTCGAAACCGCTGAGCTGGTTGTGGTCGGAACGGACCACCATCACCTGCCCATTGATGAGCGCGAGCCGTTTCATCTGACGGGACACCGCCTGGAGCGTGCCGGCTTTATGATGATGCAGCTTTGGGGCGTTCATGAATTCATGATCCTCAACACTTGTAATCGCGTGGAGCTGATTGCTGTCGTGTCCAACGAGGCAGCCACCAATGGAATCCTTTGCCATGCCCTGGGCTTTAATAAATTGAAAGAGGGGCAGTTTTATCTCAAACAGGGCGCAGCAGCCTACGAGCATCTCTGCCTGGTTACCTCCGGCATGCTGTCGCAGTCCCCCGGCGAAACTCATATCGCCGCTCAGCTCAAAGAGGCGCTTGCTGTTGCGCAGCAGTGCGGCTGGGCCAACAGCATGATGCAGGAGTGGGTCTCCTCCCTGCTGCATGTATCCAAGCACATTCAAACCGAAGTGGCTCCGCTGCTGCGCGGGGAAGAAATTGAAGACCTCGCGCTGAACTATCTTGATGCGCACCGGTCGGACCTTGCTTCCCAAACCCTTCTCGTACTCGGTGCGGGCATCACCGGGCAGGGGCTTGTCCGCGACGCAGTTCCAAGGGTTGGAAAAATCATCTGGTGTTATCACAAAAACAAACCCGACCTTGGCTCGGAAAAAAATAAGGGTGCAGGCTCAGCCTGCTGGAAAAATGTGGAGTGTTGCACCTTCAACGACATCAAAGACCGAATAGGTGACGCGGATATCATCATCAGCGCCACCGAAGCGCCCGGCCATGTGTTGCACAGCGGGCACGCTCCGTTCTTCGACCAGGAAAAGCAGCTTATCCTGATCGACCTCGGCATGCCGCGCAACATCGACCCCGCGTTAAAAGAATTATCGCCGGAAATCAATTTAATTGACCTAGATGGACTGAAGCACTGGTATCGCAGTCAGGCGATTGACCTGAATGCAACGCTGACAGAATGCCGCGCGATCATTGAGGAACACCGGGAGCAGTATGAGCGTATCGCCCAAAGTTTTTAAGGCCGGCACACGGTCCAGATATTTGCAACTCATTTTTCTGATGGATTGAGAAAAAGGTTTTTATTTTTCAATTGGTGTGAAAATCCGGTAGAAAAGTTTCCAATGTTTGGAAAATCCGGCGGGAACAGAATGCTTACCGATTATCACGC
>JAUXCB010000131.1 GCA_030619095.1 Verrucomicrobiota bacterium
GATCGAGCTTGAGCGAACAGCATGCGGATTCACCACCGCTGAAGATGGTGTTTTCCATCTCTTCAACATTCACTCCATGGCCGCGCAGAGCATCCAACACCCCGGCCAGCACACCCACCTTGTTGAGGTGCTGAACCACCAGAGTTGCAATGGCAGGGCTTTTAGCCCGCAGGTTCACCGGATTGAGCGGCATACCAGAAGTTTTGTAAGCCGCGACAATCTGCACAACTGAATCACCAACCGCATCGGCCGCCTGATCGGTGGAGGCACCGACATGCGGAGTGCAGGCCGCGAGTTCGGCCAGCTCGGTATCCACAAATTCCGCTTCGCCGCCCGTGGGTTCATTTTCGAACACGTCGAGCCCGACTCGCAGTCCTTTTTCACGGATGGCTTTTTTCAGGGCCGCCGTATCGACCACTTCGCCGCGCGCCGTGTTGACCAGAATGGCCCCGTCCTTCATACCTGCGAGGAATTCGGTATTGACCAAATGCTTGGTTTCGACGGTTGCGGCAAGGTGCAGACTGATCGCGTCGGCCTGGCTTGCCACCTCGGACGGGGATGCGCAGTAGCCGATGCCCAGCTCAGCGGCGGCTTCCGGGGTCAGGCTGCGCGACCAGGCAATGACGTTCATATCCATGGCCGCAGCACGGCGGGCCACTCCCTTGCCAATCGCGCCGAGACCCATCACGCCCAGCGTGCGACCCTTGAGTCCGGCGGCGTTTCCATATTCCTTCTTGCGCCACTTGCCGTTGAGCATGTCGCGCGAAGCCGCCACCACGCGGCGGTCGGCGGCAATCAGGTGCGCCATGGCGATTTCGGCCACGGCATCAGTGTTGGTTCCGGGACAGTTGCAAACATAGATTCCCATGCGGCTCGCGCAGGCCACGTCGATGGTGTTCGTTCCGGCTCCGGCGCGGATGATCAGAGAAAGCGAGGAGGCCGCCTCCATGGTTTCGGCACTCACTTGGGTCGAACGGACAATCAGAATTTCAGCATCCCGGATCGCTTCCGGAAGATCTTCAGCGGAAAGTCCGGGTTGTAAATCGATGGTTGCACCCAGTTCTTCGAGACCCGCCACTTTGGCCGGATCGAGTTTGTCTGCCACTAGAATTTTCATATCGCATTCCCCTCGGTTAGTTTTCTCTGCTTAATTCGTTCTGCACTTCGATAAATTTTTCAACCGCATAGTCGATGTTCTCGGGGGTGTGTGCCGCCGAAATCTGAACACGGATGCGTGCCTGCCCTTTTGGAACGACCGGGAAGGAGAATCCGATAACATAAATACCTTTGTCAAGTAATCGATCGGCCATCGCGGTCGCCCTCCGGGCATCGCCCACCATAACGGGGATAATCGGGTGGTGCCCCTCAGGGACATTGAATCCGGCCTGAATCATTTTTCGGCGGAAGGTATCGGCGTTTCCGTGCAGTTTGTCATGCAATCCGGTGGAGGCCTCCAGCATATCGAGCACCTTGATCGTGGTGGCAGCGACAACCGGCGCGAGCGTGTTGGAAAAGAGATAGGTGCGCGAACGCTGGCGAAGCAGGTCGACAATCACCTTATGCGCGCTGGTATAGCCACCGCTGGCACCGCCAAGAGCTTTGCCGAAGGTACCGGTGAGAATATCGATCCGTCCCATGACATCGCGGTATTCGTGGGTTCCACGGCCATGTGCGCCGAGTACGCCAACGGAGTGCGAGTCGTCCACCATCACCAGTGCGTCGTATTGATCGGCTAGATCGCAAATCGATTGAAGGTCAGCAATTGTGCCGTCCATGGAAAAAACACCGTCGGTGGCAATCAGTCGAATGCGACAGTCCTTGGCTTTCTTAAGCTGCTCTTCAAGCTCGACCATGTTGGAGTTGCCATAGATAAATCGCCGGGCTTTGCAGAGACGTACGCCGTCGATGATACTGGCGTGGTTAAGCGCGTCGGAGATGATGGCATCGTCCTGGGTGAGAAGGGTCTCGAACAGACCGGCATTGGCATCGAAGCAGGAGGGGTAGAGAATGGTGTCCTCGGTGCCGAGAAAATGCGACATCCGGTTCTCCAGATCCTTATGTACCTGCTGGGTCCCGCAAATGAAGCGAACCGAAGAGAGCCCGAATCCCCACTTATCCAGGCCGGCCTTGGCCGCCTCGACCAACTCCGGTCGCCCGGAAAGCCCCAGATAGTTATTGGCGCAAAAATTCAGCAGATCGCCGCGCCCGACGGTGATTTCGGTGCCTTGACGAGTCTGAAGAATCCGCTCACCCTTTGTCAGCCCGTGGTCATCGATCTCTTTCAGAAGCTCTTCAAAATGGTGTAATCCTTTATTCATCACAAGGGGGTCTCCTAGATCATTTTTGGCTCTTCCCAGCCGGTTTTAAAAACGAAGCGCGTATAGTGGGAAGGCATACTGGAAAGTCAAGCCCACGATAGGTCTAGATTGAGATAGTCCGCTGCGCTCTACTTAATTTTGCGTGGCTAACTGATTGACTCAAGCAGGTACTACCCATAGATATATTTGGCGATGTTTTCGCCTTAAAAACACAATATGTAGAGATCGCTGGATTAAATCAGTCACCCACGTAATTTTTATTGGGTCAAATGGCGGGTCATATCGAGGGCTGGAGCAAGTTCGACTCGTTCTACTGGTCATTCATAACGGCACTGACTGTGGGGTATGGCGACATGCACCCTATAAAGAAAAGTTCCAAGGCACTATCAATCCTAAGGGTAATAGGGCAACTTAAAATACCAGACTTGACGGGTCATGCTTTAAAAGCTAGTGTCAAAATCCTTTACGTTCACCATCAATACAGACAGGTAATCCATGAACAAAAACAAAAGACATCGAGTTTACATGATGGCCGGGTTAACCGGTGCTCTCAAAAGGCATCATTCTCAACCGAACATCACATGAGCTTCGAAACGTAATGGCCATCCACTATCCAACCCGCCAGCAGGTCTCCACAACGCTCATTCTGCCGGGAAAACATTTCACCTTAGAATTTGCTCCCCGGACACTCCTCAGTGACACCGTAGAAATCTCCTGACTGGGAAAAAAGGTCGAACATCATGCAACAATCCACCTTTCCGAAGTTGAACAATCCTGCAAACAGAACTGCGCTTCGCTAATCTATAAAATTTCCCCCGGCGGGAACGTCACCGCCCACTTTGCTGAATAAAACAATCCTCACGGTTCAAAAATCCTTTTCTAATAGGCCCCAGTTCCTCTATATTTCGAATCTATGAAACCATTTCTAAAAAACGTAGCCCTTCTCATCGTTTCGATTCTTCTCTCCGGCTGTTTCCGCAATGACATCCGCACCGAGACCTTTCAGATTAAACAGCTCCGCACCCCCGAAGCTGCTCAGTTGGTAAAGCAGTCTTTACGCGGGTTGCCCGACATTCAGGAGGCTCGGGAGAATCTAGAAAACCAGACTCTCACCGTGGTATTCAACGGACTGAATTTGCACCTGAAGAATATTGAATACGCTATTGTTAAGGGCGGATTCGACCTGCCAAACTGGCCCGCTCAGGCCGAAGACAAAGCCAAACTTCCCAAGGAGATCCAACAATGAAACTATCGCTCAGCACCCAACCGCTTAACACACAAGCCAAAGAGGGCTGGATCGTTTTTGTTCAGAATAAAAAACCGTTGCTTACCGGGAAAAACCCCTTAAAAACCCTGCTCAGCAATCAAATTAAGAAAAGTAACTTTAGCGGTGATTTTGCACAGACCGCTGTTTTTCCAGGGTTTGGAAAAGTTAAAGCCGGTCACATCATCCTGGCTGGCCTCGGCAAAGGCGATGCCTTCCGCATAGAGACATTGGAACGCGCCGCCGCCGCCGCCATTCGCGCCGGAAAAAAAGCGGGGCTTACTGGCTTTGCCACCGAGAGCGCTGCCGGTCTGAAAGGTGTTTCCGAGACCGCTTTCGCGCACAGCGTCGGACGCGGCGCGGCCTGGGGAAGCTACAGCTTCGACGAATTTAAAACGACAAAGAAAAAACGGGGCGCCGAGCCCTCCCTTGTGTTTGCAGGGCCGTGCAAGAACGCCGCCGCCTGCCGCCGCGCGCTTGCGGAAGCGCAGGTCGAAAGCGAAGCCCTGCTCTCCACCGCCGATCTGGCCAACCTGCCGGGCAACTTTGCCACGCCCCAGAAGATTGCAAATTGGAGCAAAAAAATGGCGAAAGAAACCGGCCTCACCTGCTCGGTGCTGAACAAAACCGACCTGAAAAAACAAAAGTGCAACGCCCTGCTCTCCGTCGCGGCGGGCAGCGATACCGATGCAAAAATCATTACCCTGAAGCACAAAGGATCCGACCCAAAAGCCAACCCGGTTGTTCTGGTCGGAAAAACCATCACCTTCGACTCTGGCGGACTCTCCCTGAAGAGCGGGAAAAACATGCAATGGATGCAATTTGATAAGTGCGGCGGAATGGCCGTGCTGGCGGCGATGAACATGGTCGCACGACTCAAACCCAAAGCCTCCGTCATTGGCATTCTCACCGTGGCGGAGAACATGCCCTCCGGCGGCGCGAGCCGCCCCGGCGACATCGTGAAATCCCGCTCCGGCAAAACCATCGAAATCCTCAATACGGATGCCGAGGGTCGTCTCGCCCTCTGCGACGCGCTCGATCTGGCGCTAACCCATAAGCCCGCCGCCATCGTCGACCTCGCCACCCTGACCGGCGCCGTGATCATGGCACTCGGCCATACTGCGGCCGCCATCGTCGGCAACAATCACAGATTTAATCAGAAGCTGATCAAAGCCGCAGAAAACGGTGGCGAACGCCTCTGGGAACTCCCGCTCTGGCAGGAACACAAAGAGGATATAAAAGGCACCTTTGCCGATCTGCAGAACATCAGCAAGTCCGGCACGGCGGGAACCATCACCGCAGGTGCGTTTTTGAGTGAATTTGTGCCGGACAATGTCCCGTGGGCACACATCGATATTGCAGGCACCGCATGGGAAGAAACTCCCAAAGCCTGGATGGCGCCCGGCGTCACCCTCTTCGGCGCACGTACACTCATCGAGTGGATTAAGGGAATGGATATTGGAAACGAGTAAACTTGCCCGAAAACCCTGTTAATATCAACTTATCAGGCAAAATCACCTGACAATCATATGTGGAATAATTGATGATGAAAAACATAATAAAGATTGTCGGCATCGCTGTTATTGCCTGTCTCGCTGTCTGGTATTTTGAAAAACCTGAATCATTTGAATCAATACCAACTAACCTTAGAGGCACTTGGAGTGAAATATCCGACGA
>JAUXCB010000161.1 GCA_030619095.1 Verrucomicrobiota bacterium
CGCAGGACGTAGTCTGCGAGGACGTCCCGCTTGTCTTCGTCGATATCCGGATTACTGCGTAGCAGCCCGGCGTAGGCCTCAACCAGCTCCCGGCTGGGGCCGAACATGCGCGCGGCCACAAACTCAAGGCCATCGATGCGGCTGAACCGTCCGATAATGCCGCCCGTGCGCGATTTGCGCAACGAATGCGGGGTAATCAAAACAAATCCAAGTTCCTTGGCCATAACCGCTTCCTTTTTTAATGCACTCTCTTTTTTACTTCTCCCCCTGAGAAGGGATAGGATTATGCCCGCTTTTTAAAACGAACAAACAAAAAACTGCAAGGCACCCTGTGAAAAATCTCTCCGAAAAAATAGTCAACCGCCAGCGCCAGCTCGTCACCCAGATGGTCGAGAAGCTGACTCCCTACGTTCTTGAAAAAGGACATCCGGCCGACCGGGTGCTCGCCCGCTTCTTCAAAGACCATCGCGAGCTCGGCTCGCGTGACCGCCGCTTTCTCTCCGAAAGCTTCTTCTCCTTCTTCCGCTGGTTTGGCTGGACGAAGCCCCTCGGCCTGGATCTGCTCGAGACCCTTTCCCTCTCGACACACCTCGACCAGACCGAAATCCACCCCGCGCTCCTCATCGGAAAACCGGAAAGGGAGCCGTGCGGAGGGAAGACGCTCGATGAAAAACTTGCGATATTCTGTAGCTGGATCCCCGAGGGTCCGTCGCTGGGGAAATCCAACCTCCTCTTCCCTGACTTTGAGAAAAGCGTGGAACTGCCCGCGGGCAAAGAACCGGAGTTCTACGAAACCATCCAGCAACGCCCTCCAACCTGGATTCGCCTGCGCAACGAAGCGTTTAAAGAAAAACTAACCGAGGCGGAGATTCCGTTCGAAGAGCATTCCCTTCTTCCCGGCGCGGTATCCATCCCCGCCGGCCGCTCGCTCGGCGCACTGGGCCACGGCGGGCAGTTCGAGGTGCAGGACATCGCCTCGCAGGCCGTCGGCATCGTCGCCGCGCCCGAAGAGGGTGCCGACTGGTGGGATGCCTGCGCCGGCGCCGGAGGCAAAGCCCTGCAACTGGCTGACCTCATCGGACGCAACGGCAACGTCCTCGCCACCGACGTGCGGCCCGATGCGTTACAGAATTGCAAAAAACGTGCGCGTACCGACGGCATTGCCACCATCCGCATGCAACCGCACAATCTGGCCGACGAGGCGCCCTTCACGAAAGAGTTTGATGGCGTCCTCGTCGATGCCCCCTGTTCGGGCTGGGGCACTTGGAGCCGCAACCCCGATGCCCGCTGGCGCACCAGCCTCCGCGATCCCTCCCAGAAGCGGAACCTCCAACTGCGGATGCTCCGCAACGCCGCACAGTGCGTCAAGCCCGGCGGACGACTCCTCTATGCTGTCTGCACCTTTACCCGCGAAGAAACCGTTGAGGTACTCGAAGGGTTTCTCAAGGAGCCGTCCGGGTTTTCCCTTGAACCGTTCGCCCATCCGTTCACCGGAGAGCCGACGGATGGCTCCGTTCAACTCTGGCCGTGGGACGGCCCTGGCGATGCCATGTTCATCGTTCGCCTCCGCCGCCAGCCCAATGAATAAGGGCAGATCACGGTTCTAGCTTCCATCATTGGCTTTCAGTAACCTTTTTGGTTTTGTTCATGAAAAATTCGGGCTAAGCTGTGCGCTCATTTTTTTATAGAAGAAACAAGGGGTTCTGCCATGGCGATGATGATAAGCAAATTTCACAAGATGATTCAGTCCAAGGTGGTCTGGTACATCATTCTCGGAGTAATCGTAATTGCATTCGTCGGGTTTTTTACCCCGTCCATGCGGTCGGGTTCTACACGGGCCAAACAGCGCCCCGCCGGAGAACTTTACGGCAAAAAGGTGATGCCGAAGGAGTATAACCGAGCCCGTTACCACGCCTATATCTGGCAGGTGCTTTCCACCGGAAGCATCCCCAAGATGACGGAGGAACTCGAAACGATGCTCGAGAAGGAAGCGTGGCAGCGTCTCGCCGCGCTCCGCAAGGCAGAGAGTGAAAAAATTATTGTGGCCGATCAGGAAGTGGTAAAGCAGATCCAGCGGATGGCCGCCTTCCAGAATGAGACCGGGGTATTTGATAAAAGGGCTTATCAGGCGGCCCTTCAGTACCTGAAGCTCTCCTCTTCGCAGGTGGAAGAGATTTTCCGCGAACAGATTGTGATGTTCAAGCTGGTGACCCGACCGATACAGGCCGCACTGATTTCTCCAACCGAACTGCGTCAAGCCTATCACCTCTACACCGATCGCTTCGTCTTGGAAACCGCGCTGTTCCCGCGCGAACAGACGGAGAAAGAGGTGGTCGTTTCCCGTGAAGAGGCCGAGCTCCTTTTTGCTGAAAACAGGGAGGCGTTTCGCATGCCCTCCAAGGTTCGCGTCTCTTATGTTGAGTGGCCGGTCAGCGATTTCATCGATCAGGCGGAGATTCCGGAAGGCGCCGCCTTGCAGGTTTATAATCAGAACCTCGACCATTATCGCGTGGAAACAACCGGCGATGTCACGGCGGTTGAATACAAAGCCTTTGAGGATGTCGAAGAGGAAATCAATGGACAGATTCTTCAAAACGTCGCGCGGCGATCGGCGGCCGAAGAGGCCACGGCGCTGGTCGCGGAGGTTTCCCCAAAAGCGGAAGGGGATTTGCCGGACTTTGCTGGAGCCGCTGCCACCGCCGGGCTGACGGTTAAAACCCTTCCGGCTTTCGGGCGGACTGGGGAACTCCCCGGTATCGACGAGACCGCCCCGTTCCGCCAGGCCGCCTCCCGTCTGCAGAGGGATGCCTATAGCTCGTTCAGTGATGCCGTGGTCGGCAAAGAGTTTGTCTATGTCCTCTCACTGGAGCAGCACTACCCCTCCTTTCTGCCCGATTTTTCCGCCGTGGAAGAGCGCGTAATGGAAGAGGCTCGCAAACAGGCGGTTGTCAACGCCCTCTCCGCCCGTGCGGGGGAGCTGCAGGAGGAGATTTCCACCTCGCTGGCCGCAGGCGGCACCTTTGCCGATGCGCTCAAGCCTCACAATCTTCCCATCGAGACCACCGAAGAATTTAATCTGACCACCCCGCTCGACAACCGGTACGCAGAGATTCTGGTTCCGCTTTGCCTGAACAGCAAAGAGGGGGAACTCTGTCAGCTTGTTCCCGTTGCAGAGGGCATCTTGGTTGCCTATGTGGCGCAGCGGAAAACGACGGATGCCGAGATTGGCCTTCCGGCGGTTCGCCAGGAATTGATCGCGGGGCTCACCCAGAATCGTGCTGCACAGCTGGCAACGGTCTGGCGGGAATTTTTGCTTCGCGACGCGAACTTTAAAGACCTCACGAAAGAGAAATAGGCCTCATGCAAAACCTCTCCGCGGAGCAAATTGCAGGGAGAATCGACCATACCCTGCTCAAGCCCGATGCCACCTCTGTTCAGGTTGAGACCCTTTGCAAAGAAGCCCTGGAAAATCGGTTTTGTGCCGTTTGCGTCAACCCCGTTCATGTCATGCAGGTTCATCGCCTGCTGAAAGGATCCGGTGTAAAAACCTGTTCCGTGATCGGCTTTCCACTGGGTGCCGTCACCACTGGGCAGAAGGTATCTGAAACCCTCAGCGTCCTGGATGCCGGTGCCGAAGAAGTCGATATGGTCCTCAACAATGGTGCCTTTAAAGCCGGTGACAACAAAACGGTTCGCGCCGATATTGCCCGTGTGGCCGAGGCCTGTCATGCCGCCGGGGCCATCCTGAAAGTCATTCTCGAAACCGGGCTGCTTACCGCAGAGGAAAAGCGTTGTGCCTGCCATCTGTGCATAGATGCCAAGGCCGACTTCGTTAAAACCTCCAGTGGGTTCGGGTTTGGAGGCGCGACCGTCGAAGATATTTCCCTCCTGTCCGATGCGGTCAAAGAGGCCGGACTGGGGGTCAAAGCGTCTGGTGGCGTACGCGACTACGCAGCAGCCTGCGCTATGATTGAGGCCGGGGCCACTCGCATCGGGACGAGTTCCGGCATCGGCATCGTTGCAGAGGCCCGCGCTGCGGAATAGCTTTCGAGCCCAAAAAACCACACCTATAAGGTGCGGTTTTAGATGAGGATACATGCTCTTGCTGGGCGAGGGGGGGCGACGGTCTCATCGTCGCGGCAGATCGTCGGGGCCTTTGGTCGGAAGGTTGGTTTCCCCCATGAGGTGGAGGTCGACGCAGCGTGCGGCTTCGCGCCCTTCAGAAATGGCCCAGACAATCAGGGATTGTCCGCGGCGGCAGTCCCCTGCGGTGAAGATGTTCTCGATGTTGGTCTGGTAGTTCTTCCCGGCCTGAATGTTTCCCCGGTCGTCCAGTTCGACACCCAGCCCCTTGACCACATTGTCGCGCTCGGGGCCAACAAATCCGAGAGCGAGCAGAAAAGGGGTCAGCCAAAGAATCTTGTTACTTTTTCGAACCTGATGCAGTATGCGTTTGTGTTGAATTTGTCACAAA
>JAUXCB010000006.1 GCA_030619095.1 Verrucomicrobiota bacterium
AATGGGTGCTGGACGGAACGTACGTCGTGGTGTGCGCATCGGGCGGCGGGTTTGTTGCGATGCAGCAGTTCCACGACCGCCCGTTTGACATCCGCCACGAGGTCTGAGCGGATTTCGGTGTTGCCAAGCTTGTTTTTGGTCTGCGACTCGAACACCGGTTCTTTGAGTCGGATTGCGAACGCGCCGAGCACCCCTTCGCGAACGTCGTTGCCATCAAATTTTTCTTTCGCGTATTCGTTGACTCCTTTTAGGAGCCCTTCACGAAACGCGCTGAGATGGGTTCCCCCGTCACTGGTATACTGACCGTTTACGAAGGAGTAATAGTCCTCGCTGAAACGATTCGTGTGCGTGAAGGCAAATTCGAGCATTTTACTGCGGTGGTGCAGTGGCGGGTAGATTTTTTCGAACTCGCTCTCGTCGGCAATGAGGTCGAGCAATCCCCCTTGCGAAACCACTTTTTTTCCATTAAAGACGAGGACGAGTCCGGCATTGAGATAGGAATAGAAACGGAGGCGCCGGTCGATGTGATCCTCCCGGAAGCTGAAGGTCTTAAAAATTTCCGGGTCGGGCGAAAAGCTGATGAAGGTCCCATCCTCCTCCTGCCGAGCCTCTCCGCGATCCTCCGCTTCGAGCACGCCTCGGGCAAAGCGCGCTTCGACGAATCTTCCGCCCCGGTGCGAGCGGGCCACAAAATAACAGGAAAGCGCATTGACGGCCTTGGTGCCCACGCCATTCAGACCGACACTGAACTGAAACACATCATCGTTATATTTTGCGCCGGTGTTGATGCGCGAAACACATTCGACCAGCTTGCCAAGCGGAATCCCGCGCCCATAATCGCGAACGGTAACGGTATCGTCTTCGAGGGTGATCTCAACCCGCCTGCCATGACCCATAACAAATTCATCGACGCAATTATCAACCACCTCTTTGAGAAGAACATAGATCCCGTCATCATAGTGGCTTCCGCTACCGGTGCGGCCAATATACATGCCGGTTCGAGCGCGAATATGCTCCAAGGCAGAGAGCGTTTTGATCTTGCTCTCATCATAAACGTGCGTTTTTTTTTCTTTGGCCATTTTGATCCGAAAAACACCATATATTGGGCTTTTTTCCTTTTAAACCACAAAATATAGCATGTGAGCAGATGGCTCGCAACCTTTGGTTCGGAGGGTTCTGTACATTTTTTAGAAACCGGAAACAATGTAACCGGCAATATCTCGCAACTGAAGGATTCCAACCGTTTTTCCGGCATGGTCCTGCACCAGAACAGCCGTTTCCGGACGGGTACGCAGCGTGCAAAATGCTTGAGCAATCGACTGAGTGGCTGAAATTCGATTCAGTTTCCGACGGAAGAGTCTGACGGGATCATCGAGGCCGACAGAGGGATTCAGCAGGTCAAGGATGCTGACCGTTCCAGTAAAATGACGACGAGACGACCCCCGAAATAAAAACACGTGCTCCACATTTCGATCCTGCATCAGCCCAACCACCTGACGAACCGAAGCCTGTTCCGAAACCGAGACCATTTTTGCCGTGGACTTCATAACCCGCTGAATCTGGATCCGATGCATCGAAACCAGATTATCGATCATCTCTTGCTGATGATCGGTGAGTGTCTTCTGAGGCGTCTCTCCAGAGAAATATTCACGGAGCCCTTCCAGAGAAAGGGAGAACCCGCTCAACCCCTCCGCACCGGCACGCCCGCGGGTCAGGATATGAAAAATTAATTTCAACAGAATCGTGATCGGCCAAAAAACCCACTGAAAAAACCGAAGGATTCTCGCGCAAGGATACATCAGGCGATCGGCTTTCAGACGGAACAGGTTTTTAGGAAGCAGTTCGGCAAAAACAAACAAAGGAAGAATCAGAGTTAGCGTGGCAGCTGTTTCTGCATTCCACGGAATCCATCCCGCATGCTCCCCGATCTTGTCTGTCACCCCTGCCCGCAGATACCAGCCGGTAACCTGACGGGAAAGAAGATACACGGCAATATTGTTTCCGATCAGCACGGTGAAAATAAACCGATGAGTATCGTTGAGTGCCCGATGCAGTCTCAAGGCGGAAGGATGCCCTTGACGAACCCGAAATCGAAGGCGAAGCCGATTGAGAATATACCCCCCTGTCTCCAACCCGGAAAACAGAGCAGAACCTGTCATAAACAGGAGAAGCAACCCCATTTGAAGAAGCAACGTCATGCCGACTCTCCCGATGGGTCCCGCCGCAGGAGAACAGAAGTAATGCGGCCATTTCGGATCGACTCCACCGTCAAACAGAGGTTTCGTATGGTGACGGCATCGCCTTCGCCGGGCATGCGGCCCAGCCGTGAAATAACGAATCCTCCGAGCGTATCAAATGCAAGACTGGCAACCTCCTGCTCAGGAAGAACCCCGACAAATAGATCGCGCCAAGCCCGAACCGAAAGCTGCCCGCTCAAGCGATAGCTATCCGGATCCAAGCGAACCACCTCCTCGTCTCCTTCCATCTCAAACTCTCCCACGACTTCCGCAAAAAGCTCCTCCAGTGTGATCGTTCCGGCGAGTCCGCCGTATTCATCCACGACCGCCACCACCACCCAGTTATGGGTTAAAAAATCACGAAGAAGCCTATCCAGCCGCCGGGTTTCGGGAACAAATACTAGAGGCTGCAACAAGGATTCAAGACAAAAGCCATCTCCTGCAAGAAGGAGATCTCCCACACGGATGTATCCACGCAAGTCATCCTCTTTTTCTCCATAAATGAGAACTCTTGATTTTTCCCGGCTGTGCGCCTCCTTTAGAAGGTCGATCCGAGAGGTTCCCGCCGACTTTCGGGGCACCTGTGGCGAGGAACCATGATCTCACGAGCCCGCACATCGGGCAGCATCAGAATGTCCTCCAGAATTTCCCTCTCCTGCAGCCCGAATCCTGGCTCATGCCGAACCGCGTCCAAGAGCTCTCGAAGCTCGCCCTGCGTCAGATCCACCCCTCTGGACTGCTGTGGATGAACGCGACGCAAGAGTGCGGCGACACCCCTGCAAAAAGGCCTTATAAAGGAGAACCAGATCATCAGCGGAGATGCTAAAAAATGCAGCACCCCTCTCGGATACGCAACCCCTATCGCCTTGGGAACGATCTCTCCGAACAGGATGATGGACAGGAGAATCAAAACAGCCCCTACGGCCTCCAGCCAGCCGCCGCGCTCCGTCGCCCAATGCCCGGCGGCGGTGGCACCTGTACAGAAAAAAAGAATGTTCACGACCAGATTCCCGAAGAGAATAGCGGTCAGAAGCTCATCGGGCTGCTCCTGCAGAATGCGAAGAAGCGCGTCGATATTTCGGCGATTCCGCAACGGCCGGATTCGTTCAGAAGAGAGGGAAAAGAGTGCCGTTTCGGTTCCGGAAAAAAAGGCGGATAGCAGTAGAAGCCCCCCCAAGGGTGCGATAAAAAATATAAGTTCGTGAATAGAGTTCAAAAAAAACAGCTCCTCCGCTATGTTGACGATTGTAGAATCTTTTTTAGAAAAAAGAACCCTGTGCTATCAAAATTATGAAGCCGAAAAGTGAGAAGATGAGCGAGTGGCAACTCGCTCGTGAACGGTTCCAGATTTCAAGCGCCTTTCCCCCGAAGCCGCTGCGTCCTCAAAAAACAATTGGGGAGATTCTATCAAAAATACAGAATCAGGAATCCGTCAGCGACACCGTTCCTGAGATGCTGCAGGCTCGGTGGCCGGCGATTGTTGGAAAGCAGATTGCTCAGCACACGCACCCGGCCTGCCTCAAAGGCTCCCGACTGATTATTTATGCAGACCATCCCGGCTGGCTCGCAGAAACCCGCCGGATTCCGACCCAACGTCTGCTGAAGAAAATCTCGATCCTGCCGAATGCGCCGCCAATCAAAGAGATGCTCTTTCAACTCGATCCGGCCATTCAAACGCGCCCGCGCTGGAGATAAACAAAAAGTGCCGACCTCTTCACGAGATCGGCACATTGGATTCTGACTCAGTCGAGTGCTAGTACCACGAACGACTCACTTTGATCCGATCCCCAGCCTCCACGGGGATGTCCAGCTCAGGATGTTTTTCGATATGTTTCGCATTGAACCACATCACCTGACCATTGCGCGTAATCGACACTTTGCCTTTGTTGGCATACTCCGTATATCCGCTGGCTGCTGCAATGGCCTGCAACAAGGTAATCCGGCGATTCAGCATATATTCTGTCGGATTCCTTACTTCACCTTCCATGTAGTAAATCTTGGCGTGAGCCTGGACGTTAACGGTGATGCCTCGGTAAATTTTTCCCTCGGTATAGATGCGCTGAATTTCACGTTCC
Organism: Verrucomicrobiota bacterium; assembly: GCA_030619095.1. Lineage (GTDB taxonomy): Bacteria > Verrucomicrobiota > Kiritimatiellia > Kiritimatiellales > Tichowtungiaceae > Tichowtungia. The sequence continues at coordinate 4,313 of JAUXCB010000006.1, forward strand.
AGCTCGGAGGTTGTCAACCCTGCCGCCGGAACAGGCTCTTCGATATAAGGAAGTGTGATATTCCCGCGCTCATCAATGACCGCTTGCATCTCTTTTTCCTGAGGGATACCGAGCAAAGATATCTGCAGCGGATCGAGCTCGCGCAACCTGTAAAGGCCAACCAGCGAAACCCCTTCTCCGCTTTCGGGAGCAGAGGGAGCTCTCTCAAGGCTGAGGCAACCCGCCAGCACGAAGGGGAGCAATACCGTAAAAATTATTCCTGTTTTCTTCATGAATCGTCCTTTTAAGTCGCGGAGGGTTCGGAGCCTGATTCCTGAGGCTGGTGATAGTAGTAATTCGAATAGTACGAGTGGTAGTAATAGTAATAGTCATCACGCATGATATTGATGTTATTCAGAACCACACCGACCTGTTTCACGCCCAAGGTATCCAACATCTGTTTGGCACGGATAATCATATCCCGCGGATATTTCCGGTATTGAACAACCAGAATCACCCCGTCCATTTCTTTGGCAATAATCGATGAGTCACTAATCCCGACGACCGGTGGTGTGTCAAAAATAACCACATCATACTTCTGTTTAAGACTGGCCACCAGCTCGCGAATCCGCTTGGGATCCAACACACCCAGTGAAGCCCTCGGAAGCCGTCCGCTCGGGAGGAAGTGAAGGTTCGGAACACTAGTTGTTTTAATTGTCTCTTCAACCGGAACATCTCGCAAAAGAACATTCGTCAAACCAAACCGGTTCGAAACGCCAAGAATTGTATGTTGTACCGGACGACGCAAGTCGGCATCAACAAGAAGAACTTTTTCTCCCTGTTGCGCACAAACATAGGCCAGATTGAAGGCTGTGGTTGATTTACCTTCACCCGCACCCCCGCTCAACACAGCAAAAGCACCTCGATTTGTTCCTTCTTCAGAAAACGTCATATTGGTGCGTAGAACACGATACCCTTCGGCATGGTCACTGTCGGGGCCCTCTTCAATCAGCGGACGAACATTTTGCGGAATGAGTCCCAAAACCGGCAGATCAACCCAGCGCTCCACATCATCAGCCGTTTTAATCGACGTATCCAGATATTCAATGAAGTAGGCAAGCCCAACTCCGGAGGCAAGCCCGACAAAAAGACTCAGCAGTACATTAAGAAACAGGTTCGGGCTGACCGGACGAGTCGACTCTTCCGCTGCGTCAACGATTTCAACCGGTGTGCGCGGAATCTTCAGCGTGATGCCCTCCTGTGCGAGGCGGGCCTTGAGAGCATTCATGATGGCGCGTTGGATATCCAGCTCCTGACGAGCCCGGTTGAACGGAAGCATTTTTTCGCGCTGCGCCACCTGTTCTGTGGTTTGCACGCCGCGCAACTCCTCTTCCATCGCATTTAACTTGGCTTTGGCTACAATATACTGCGCATGCGTTCCTTTTTTGATGCCGTCGATTGCTTTGCCCAGTTTTCCCATCAGATCATCACGAGCTGCCTGAGCCTGCTTCACTTCCGGGTGGTTCACTCCATAGTTTTGAAGAAGAGAACTCAGGGTGATGTCATAATCCTTAATCTGCGTCCGCATAGATTCCACAAACCCATCGCCGGCCAGATAGCTGGATGCGACCAGAAGCTCTTCATTGCTCATTCCTTCCATCTGCTCATAGCGGGCCTTTTCGACCAGCATCTGGACACGGGCGGCACTGCGGTCACCTTCCATCTGCTGAAGCCGAAGCTTCTCAACACTGGAGGCCTCCACGCCTTCAAAAATCACCGTGATGTCCAGTTCCTGCCGAATGTCTTCCAGCCGTTGCTCAGCGACGTTCACTTTTTCCTGCTGCGTCTTGAGCGATCTGCTCAACGCATCCATTGCCCGGGTCATTTCCTTGTACTTAAGATCGATGCGCGCGTCGCGGTAGACATCGGCCAGCGTATTGGCAATCCGCATTGCTTCTTTGGGGTTCTCTCGTTTGGCGGTAATCGAAATCAGTGAGGTATCCCGGGCCTGTCCGACCATCAAACTCCCCCTCAGGATATTAAAGGCGTGTTGTTTTGTAATATCCTCGCCCTTTTTACCCCACACCGTCTGTAGGTTCAGGCGGTTGATGACCTCATACAAAATGGGTTTGGATTGTATAATTTCGAACTGCGTGCGTAAAAAATAGGGGTCATAGCCGCCGCCAAACTGCGAGGCTGGATTAAACGGATCGATATCGACCGTATCCCGATTGACTTCAATGCGTGACTGAGATGCATAGATTTTAGGAAGAGTGAAGGTATAGGCTGTCCCGGTAATCACCACGAGCAGAAGCACCGCCAAAACGATCTCTTTTCGGGAACGAATCACTCGCCAATAATCCAAAAAATGCAGTGTGCTTTCTTTTTTCTCTTCTTCGCTCATTCCACTTATCCCTGTTTAAACGATGATGGTGAGGCGTTGAAGCCTCACCATATTTATAAGAAATGTAGTTTGATCCAGTGTCGGAACACTAGATTTCAACCCGCCAGCCCAAATCGACCATATTCTGATCCCAGTCCGCAGCGCCGGTACTATAGGTTTTTTCGCTATGCTTCAGGCGCAGTTCCAAGGAGTTGAGTCGGTTGATTTTATACCGAAACTCAGCAATAAGATCCATGCGCTCCTCATCGGACTTCCCGCCGCCGGTTTCGTTATCTCCTGCGTCGTATTGAGAGTCCACAAACCGGAGGGTCAATTTTGCCAGAATTTTTGCCGTTACATCATGCTGAACCCCTAAAAGGTACTCCTGAGTATTCCTCGCACCATAACTACTGTTTGCAGAGACACCGTATTTCTGAGAGAAGCGCCCGGTAAAACGTGTTCTCGGCGAAGGTGAATAGGTTGCAGCAAGGGAGAATAAAGGGGCCATGTCCGAGCGGGAATCCGCCAGCGCACCGAAGTCCGGTTGCAGATAGGTGATTCCGCCCATAACGGTTCCCTGCCAGCTCTGATTGAAAGTGTGGTTCACCTCCAGCGAAACATCGGTCGAATCATACGATGTGTCACGGTTATCATATTCCAGCATACTGTGATGCAGTGCCAGTTTTGACCGGGTACGCTGAGGGCGAATATCGCGCGACCATGCCACTCCTGCACCCACCATCGTGTAGTCCAGATCCTCAATCGTGCTGTCATTTCTCTGGAATCCATGATTAACCGACGCTTCAATCCGGTCTTTCTCATTTACGATATAGGTTGAAACCAATCCTAAATCATTTTGGTAATATTTTTGACGCCCCCCGCTCGTTCCGGTTGTCCGGTCACGACTGATGAGTTTCTCGCTCAGCTGAAGGAGAAGACGGGGTGAAACCGAGTGGCTCAGTACGGCATAGAGATTGGGATAAAAATCATTTTCCCGATCCGTCCTTAAATTTAACTGGGATTTAAGCACAAGGTCGGTTCGATCAGAAAGCGCCGCATTGAATGCGAAATCAATGGTATCCCTTATGTAAGCTGAACCACCCGTACCGCCTGCGGTACGATAGAGGTTGTCGTCATAACCGACGCGCAACGTATTGATGATGCTGAATGGACGCTCTCCCTCGGCAAAAATCTGCCCGACGATCAGGCCTGTGAGGATGGGTATGAGAAGTTTCATTTTATTCATTTTTTCCTCCATTAATTCTATTGGTTTTATGTTCCCGCCGTTCGGCATCCCTCCTGAAATTAAATGCGTGTTGCGGCGCTGTCTCTGTCCCGAATTTTTCCAAAAGGAGCTACACTGTTTTCACCGGGTGCCACATCTGCGGCGGGATCAAAGGGATTGGGATCGCCGCCGCCCAGAGACTTCGAGTCCTCTCCTCCGCCGAGCTGATCGTCACCACCCTGTTCACTTTCGCCCCCGCCGGCTTCTTTTCCCCCGCCGAGTTCGGCACGGTCGCCACCGCCACTAAGCAATGCTTCAGCGGTCGCAACCGTAAAGGCTGTAAGATCGGGCTGTTTTACAAAAAGTTGGCTGTGATTAATTGCGCTCCTGCTTAAATCAAGGTTCTCTGTGCCGCCAGCCAACATAACCGCAATGATTGTATAGCGCATAGCACCCTTATCACCTGTTGCCTCCGCCTCATTCAAAATGGCAACCAGCTGGGCTTGAATCTGCACCGGATCATCCGTCCCTGCATAGACAGCCTCCGCCGCCGCTTTCACGGTTGCACCGACCGCCTGAACCCCTTGGTCTGCAAGAATCTGGCTCAAGCCCAGATCTGCATGAGCAGAAAAAGCTAAAGATCCGGCAAGAAGAAGGATCCCGATAAACAGTTTTGTTACATTTTTAGTCATTTTTATCTCCTGCTTTATTAACCATTGCCAAAAAAACGTTGCACCTCTGGAAGGCTTCCTTTTTCCATTCGGTGGACAAACTTTCTCCAGAGGAATATGGAATCTACATCATTCAGCAAACAATAGTCAACCCATGTTTTAATATCTATCGGTTTTTTTATGCACCCATTTTCGAGATCGGCCTCGCCCAGAAAAAGCAGTGTGGACTGCCCAACTACCCGTGCAAAATCCTCCTGAGTCACCTTGGCCTCCGAATCCATTAAATCGAACAGCGAAAAGCAAACCCCCTTGCGGTTAAGAAAGGCCGCGCACTGCTCCAGAGAGGCATCGCCCGCCACATCACTCTTAAAATATCCCTTTGCCAAAAGAACTGCCAGATCGGCAAAGGTCGGCGGAGCCGCAAGCGTCTCCGTCAGAAACCCGCTCATAAGCAGAATCGGTAGAAAAAAATAGTTAGAAAATTTCTTCTTCATAAAACAGAACGAAACCTACTCCTATTTAAAAACTACCTCAACTTTTAAATTCGACCCTATTTGCTTTCCCAAAACGATATCTCTGCTAAAAATACCCCGCAATGAAGCAAAACTCCTACACCATCGTTCTCTCGCCAGATCAGCAGAAAAAACTGATCTCCCTTCTTTCCAACCCAAAATACAAGGCGGTTCAGGTTCCCCACACCCAGGTCGCCGCAGCCGCCGAAAACTGCCGCATCAATCTCTACAACTCCGGCAAATGTCTGGTTCAAGGGAAAGGGGCTGAAGAGTGGATCACCTTTACTCTGGAGCCGGAAGTCACCGGAGAAGCCCGCCTGGGTTACGAAGCCGTTCTCGACCCCGAAAGCATTCAGCCCCATATGGGCATTGATGAGAGCGGCAAAGGCGATCTCTTCGGCCCCCTCGTCATCGCCTCTGTCTACACCGACGAAAAAACGGTTGAAATTCTTCGGGAGATCGGGGCCAAAGACAGCAAGCGCATCTCCAGCGACCGCGTCGCCCTGCAACTGGCCTCAGACATCCGGAAAAAACTGGATGGGAAATTCGCCATTGTCACCCTCGGCATGGAGGCCTACAACCGCATGTATGCCAGCATGAAGAACGTCAACCGCATCCTCGCATGGGGACATGCCCGCGCCATCGAAAATCTGCTCGAAAAAGTGCCGGACTGCCCACGCGCACTCTCCGACAAATTCGGGCCGACCCACCGCATCGAAAGCGCGCTGATGAAAAATGGGAAAAAGATAAAAATGGATCAGCGCACCAAGGCGGAATCCGACCCGGCGGTCGCGGCGGCCTCCATCCTTGCGCGCGCAGCCTTTTTAAACGCCCTTCGAAACATGGAAAAAACATTCGGTATCGAAACCGTTCCCAAAGGCTGCTCTTCTAAGGTAAAGCAAATCGCAACCGAACTCGTTGCCGACCAAGGCCCCGGCATCCTGCTCAAAACCTGCAAATGCCATTTCCGAACCACCGACCAAGTTCTTGCAGCCAACGGCTACACCCGCGCGGATCTTCCATGCAGCGCTTCATCCAAAAACTAAAAACAGAGAGGGCCGCGCTACTGATCTGTTTTGCGCTGGCCATGATGGTATGGGGAGTTTTCGGGCAGACGCTCCGGCATGAGTTCGTCAACTTCGATGACAACCGGTATGTGTATGAGAATCCGGATGTCCCGCTCGGCCTGAGCCGGGCCGGCACCGCTCGGGCGTTTACGCAACGCTATGTCGGCATCTGGCTCCCGCTGACAATGCTTTCCTATCAACTCGACCATGAACTATCCGGAATGAATCCCTCCGCATTTCACCGGACAAATGTTCTACTTCACGGGGCAGTGGTTCTCGCCCTGTTTTTGGTGCTTCGCTCCATGACAGGATCGCTCTGGCGGAGTGCCTTCGTTGCCGCGCTGTTCGCCATTCATCCACTTCGGGCAGAATCCGTCGCATGGATCTCCGAACGGAAGGATCTCTTGAGTGGCCTCTTTTTTATGCTAACGCTGGGGGCGTATGCACACCACGCGCGGGTGGAGAGAAGTCAAGAGCGGATGGCCGTCGGGCGTTATCTACTGGTGGTTTTGTTGTTCGCACTAGGATTGCTGTCCAAGCCGATGCTGGTCACACTGCCTTTTGTCCTGTTATTGCTCGATTTCTGGCCGCTAGCCCGAGTTGAACCCGTTGGAGCAAGAAAACTGCTCCTTGAAAAAGCTCCTCTTTTTCTTCTCTCGGCTATTTTTTGCGCAGTCGCGGTCTGGACGCAGAGAGATACGGTGACGACGAATGCGGACGTGACATTTCTCTGGCGTCTCGGAAACGCGGCGGTCTCTTACGCGGTCTACATCAAACAAATGATCGTGCCGCTCAGGCTCTCCATGCTTTATCCTCATCCGGGCACAGGACTCCCCCTCTGGCAGGTTTCGGCATCGCTCCTTCTTCTGACGACGATCTCGCTGACAACAATTTTCTTCTGGAGAAAACGTCCTTATCTGATGGTCGGCTGGCTCTGGTATCTGGGCATGCTGATTCCCGTTATCGGCATCAAACAGGTGGGTATTCACGCTCATGCGGACCGCTACACCTATTTGCCGCAGATTGGCCTCTACATTCTTATTGCATGGGGAGCGACAGAACTCTCTGCGCGCTGGCGAAACCACCGCATCATACTCACCGCCACGGCAATAGCGGTTCTTACCGGACTAGGCGTAACGGCCTGGGTTCAGACATCGCACTGGCAAAACGGCGAGGCGCTTTGGTCACATACACTGGCTCACACTCAGGACAACAGGATTGCCAACTACAACCTGGCGAAGGCACTGGAGAGGCACGGCAAAATCGAAATGGCCATCGAGCAGTACCGGCGCGCCCTGCGGGTCTGGCCGGAGGACGTGGATGCGATGATCAATCTGGGGTGCGTCTTGGCGGAGCAGAACCAGTTTAAAACAGCCTCCGAACTCTTCCGGCGCGCGCTGGAAATCAAGCCGGACTCCCCGGAGGCCCACACAGATTTGGGCATTGTTTTGGCGAAACAAGGGGAGAGCAAACCCGCTATTGAGCATTTTAAGCAGGCACTGAAAAAAAAACCGGATTATCCGGAAGCCCACCTTCATCTGGGCCTTGCTCTGGCAAAACAGGGGCGGGTTGACGACGCCCTGTTTCACCTTCAACAGGCGTGGAAAATCGCCCCGGACAGCGCGACAGGTCAATACAGCCTGAAAGTGGCACAGAAAGTACTCCAGGAGGGGATGCCGCTTCGCTGACCCATAAAAAAGGTCAAGCACCTCCCCGCCAGCATCACTGTGTGCCGAACGTGTTTTTGAAAATAGATGCAACTACGGCAGGTCGAGACAAAGCAGCCCGGCCATCAGCAATGCGACAAAGACCGTGTAGGTCAAAAACATCGTTTCCTTATAGAGGGATCTCCGGGGCCTCCCCGCGCACGTGCCGGATGGAACCTCAAACAGACTCGTCAAAACCCCTTCCTGAAAACCACGCGATTTATAAAGAATTTAGCAAATTAGTGTAAAGCCTCGCCTGCCCTCTTATAAAAAGCCCCGTCATTCGACGGGGCTTACAAGCCCTTCCTTCCGCTCGTAAAACCGGGAGGAACAGAGGGTTTATTCTGCAGGAAGCGCTGGAGCTTTTTTGCGCGAAGCACCTTTCGGACGTTTTCCTCCAGGTTTTTTTCCTTCAGGCCGTTCCGGCTTCTTCCCGGCAAGCAGGTTCTCCACCTGCTGCTCAATCCGCTGCCCCTTGTTCTTCTCCGCCTCAGCAAGGCGTTCTCTCATTTTTTCAACGCCCTGCTCCGCTTTTTCGAGCCGCTTACGGAACCCGGCATGCATTCTTTCCGAACCTTCGGTCAGCTTCGCGCGCAACTCGTCAACCAGTGCGGCTTTTTTCGCCGGGTCGGTTTCGTTCCGGGCCGTTTCCGCAAGCTTATGAACCGCCTCGCGTTCAGCTCTAATTTTCTGCAACTTCGCGCGCTTCTCCTCGCTCATCCGCGGGCGTTTACGTTGCGCGTCCGGGCCACCCCGCACGGGACGTTCAATCGCCGGTTGCTCGTCGGTTTTCTCATTGGATCCGAACGACCACCAAGCTGCCGAAGCACTACTGGCCGTAAAGACTGCAATCAATGTATATAGCATCCACTTCTTCATCGTTCTCTCCTTTTCTTGTCCTGTGGAATAAGGCCGCAGGCCGTACTCCACGGGATGGTTACATCTCCATGATGTCAATCGGATCGCCTGATATGGCCAGGATCAGGCTCTCCAGCTCAATCAGATCCTCTTCGAACTGCTCGTTCCACACGTCCATCCCCGACTTCATAACGGTCACCGGAGTCGACGAGGTCTGATTAAAATCCAAGGTGCTGACCAGCAGTGTCAGGCAGGCCGCCATGGCCAGAATCGGTTTCCAAACTCTGGAAGGCAGCAAAATGGATCGGCGTTCTTTGCGCAACCGCGCGGCAATCTTTGTGGCCGCCCACGGCGAAGGCTCCGCTCCCGATTCCGGGATTGACGCGCACAGCGCATTCAACTCCTCGCGACCGGCCTGCGCTTCGGGGCAGGCATCCAACAACCGCTGGTGCCGGGGAGACAGTTCGCCGGACTGCTCAAGCAACAGCCATTTTTCTAGTTTCTTTGTTTTCATATCCCCACCTCCTGCAACTCCCGATATTCATTCACCAGCTCTTTACGAAGCTTGGACACCGCATACTGCATACGGGCCAGCGCGGTATTGATGGAACATTTTTGAATTTTAGCAATTTCCTTGAAAGAGAGATTCGCCTGCATTCGAAGCCAGAACACCTCGCGTTGTTCAAGCGGCAGATTGGATGCGGCCGCCTCGATCCGGCGCCCCAGCGCGTGCCCGCCGGTTTCCGCCGCCGGACTGAGCGCCGACCCGGCCAGACGCTCGCTCAGCGGCACCCCGTCTTCATGTGCCGGAGTCTCCAGCGAAACAACCGGTTTGCGACGCCGCACACGGTCAATCATCAGGTTGTGCGCAATGCGGAACAACCAGCTGAGCAAATTCTTTTGACGGTACCGGTTCATATTCTTAATGGCCCTCACCCAAACCTCCTGGAACACCTCGTCGGCATCTTCTCGACCCTCCGAGAACTTATAAATAAACCCGAACAGCGGCCCTTTGTATCGCTCAACCAATTCCCCGAGAGCCTCGGTGTCGCCGTTGCGATATGCTACCAGTAATATTGCATCATCTTGATCCATTGAGCTTTTCTTCCTCGTGCCGAGTTTCAATCAAATAACGGGCTCCGGTTACTTTTATTGTATCTGCCGGCGGATTTTTATGAAAACCGATCCTTCAACCCTCTGTCGGGATCAGTGCCCTGAAGTATGCCCAGCCGGAGAGCGCAACAGACCAGGTTGCATGATAGGCATAAACCGTTTCTGGAAAAAGAAGACTCCAGGCCTCCGCAAACGTGGGAGTACCAATCATGATCATCCAGAGCGACACAACCAAGAGGTTCGCCAGATAGATAATAATGCCGGAAAAAATCTTCCCGTTTTCCTGCACATCGGGCTGGTGCTGACTGAGCATATACACCGTGAACGTCACATGAAACCCCCAGGTCAGCCCGACTCCCGCCAGCCACCACAACTCATAGGAACCCAGATCGACAAAGAAACCAACCCCGTACCAGACGGCAATCAGCACCACGGTGTAAAACGGGAAAAAGTAGGGCGCAAGTGATACCAAAAAATTACTTTTAGAGAGTTCCACATGGCCGCCGGTTTTACCCACCCTGATCCGTCCCACCTTGGCACCCATCAACATTCCCCAAAGAGCATGCGTCAACTCATGCCCCAACACATAGGTTCGAAAGGCCTGCGGCAACAGAAAAAACCCAAGCACAGAAACCAGGAACCCAACCGGCAGCGCCCAATCATTCCATCCGGAGGCCTCTGCCGGCACCGATTGCAACAGAAAGAAAAACGCGCGGGATGCCGCCCAGCAAAGCGGCAGAAAAACCAGTCCGATAATCAGTTTAAGAAACTTTTTCACACGGGAAAAGTTAGCAGGGGGAATGAGGATTGACACTTAAAAAAACATCACGTATAACCCCCACTTCTTTCGACCTTTTTGGGGGTATAGCTCAGTTGGTAGAGCGCTTGAATGGCATTCAAGAGGTCAGGGGTTCGATTCCCCTTACCTCCACCAAAGATAAGGATTCCGAATGACTCGACCCCGAACCCAAATCCCATTCCGCTGGCCCGACCCGCCGTTTAACATCGTCCTTGTCGAGCCGGACATCCCGCAGAACACCGGTAATATCGCCCGACTGTGCGCCGCAACCGGCACAACGCTCAACTTAGTGGAACCGCTCGGCTTTCAGTTGACTGACAAGCTGGTTAAACGCGCCGGACTCGACTACTGGGACTCCGTTGATGTTCAACGTTTTCCAAACCTTGGAACTTTTATGGGAAAAAGTTCCAAGGTTCGGAAAATCTACTTCAGCACCAACGGATCGAAGAATTACACCGAAGCGGACTATCAACCGGGCGATTGCCTCATCTTCGGCAGTGAAAGCAAGGGGCTCCCTTTGGAGCTGCTAGAAGCCAATCCGGACGATGTATACAACATCCCGATTCAGCTTGATCACGTCCGCTCGCTCAACCTCGCCAACGCCGCGTCTATCGTGCTCTACGAGGCATTAAGGAAACTCAATCAAAGGCCATGTCAATAATGGCCAAGCAGGATTAGGGGTCAGTCCCGTAATCTAGTACTTTCCTTCTCATCGCCGACTTTCCTGCGCTTTAATCGAGCACCTACAGTACTGGATCGGCCTTTCTTTTCAGCTCATTTATAATTGATTACCATATTACGTGACCCCTTTACCGGTTTCGCGGTGAACAGCTCGGCGATAGACAAGCGCCCCAAGCCCCATAATAAAAAGTCCGATTGTAGACGGCTCTGGAATGGCTCCGGCGGTGATGCTGACTCCGGGAGTGGATTCATACGCCCAACCACGTATTCTAATGGATGAGCGGGTTTCCACCCCCTCTATATCCAACCATCCATAATGAATTCCGTCTTCCGCTTCAAACTCTAGGCCAACATAGCCGCGATGGTCTATAAACTCGCCTGTTTCTCCAGTGCTTAGTAGAAAAATAAGGGTGTCCCAGCCTTCAAGACCGAACCATTCTTCTAGAGTGCCCTCTCCGCTATTTGCACCGATAACATAACCTGAATCTAATGCCGCAACGGAGCCTCCAATATTTGGGGGCGGAGAAGGAAGGATTAGATATTTATTTGCGTCCGGGTTCGAGGAGCTGATTCCAGAAAAAAAATTCATTCCT
>JAUXCB010000112.1 GCA_030619095.1 Verrucomicrobiota bacterium
CCAGTCGCCCTCGACCTTTTCCGGCAGAACGATGTTGTTCCAATCGTACGGTTCGTAGTAGGCCCTCGGCGAAACGAACGGAACGTGCGGACGCACAAAACCCACCGCCAGAAAGAACGGTTCATCCTTATGCTTTCGCAACAGCTCACAGGCCTTCTTCGCGGTCTTGCCGTCGGAATGCACCATGTCGTCGCCATCGGCCTTGACCAGCTCCAGCGTGTTGCCGCCTTTGACCGACTTGGTGCGATCTGGATTCTTTTCCAGCAGTTCGCCATCGCCCGGCGCCTTCCACTCCGGCCCCTGGCTATTGAAGCGCTCCATCCACGAAAGCTCGTCGTCCGACCCATTGCTGCCACGTTCGATATCGCCCGGCACCCCCATGTGATAAATCTTGCTGACCCTCGCGACGTAGTAGCCATTGTCGATGAAATGCTGGCTCCACGTTGCGCGGTCGCCAATGTTTTTGCGTCCGCTCACATAGCCGAAGGTTCCGGTGGCGTGGGGATAGTAGCCCGACATGAACGATGCACGCGACGGCCCGCAAACCGGGAACTGGCAGTAGGTGCGGGTATAGCGCGTACCCGCCGCGGCCAAGCGGTCAATGTTCGGCGTTTGGCAAACCTTATTTTCGTAGCACGAGAGCGCCGTCGCCGTCAGGTCATCCGAAATAATAAACAGCACATTCATGCGCGGCTTCACCGCACCGAAACTTGAGCATCCAAACAGCAGTGCGACCAGCACACCGGATATCTTTATTCGCATCGTATCACGTCCCTTTTCTATTGGGCTGAAATGGCGAGTTCCCAAGATTGGAGCCCTTTGGATTTTGCGTGAAGACGAAGGGTTCCGGTCTCGCCCTTCTTTGAGCGAATCACCACAAGGCACAGTCCATTGAAGGCTTTGCGCCGAGACGCTTGAAAGGATTCGTGGCTGGTGGGGTTTCCATTGCCCACCGCAATGATTTCGCCAGGGCCGGAAAGCGTAAATTCAACGAGGTTGTCGGTGCGCGGAACCAAGTGCCCGTCTTCATCCAGAATTTGCACGGTTACAAATGAAAGGTCGGCACCGTCGGCGCAGATCTCGGAGCGGTCGGCAGAAAGCCCGATTTTTTTTGCCGCGCCCGTGGTTTTTATCGTCTCTTCGGCCCATTTTTTCCCTTTTTTATAGGCAATCACCTTCAGGGTGCCGGACTGGTATTCGACCTCGTCCCAGCGCAGGCGGTATTCATACTCCCCCTTCTTTTTGCGGCCCAGCGATTTTCCATTCAGAAAGAGTTCGGCTTCGTCGCCGGAGGTATAGACATGCACGGGCGTGATTTCACCGATGCGCTCCGGCCAGTTCCAATGGGGAAGGATGTGCGCCATCGGGAGTTCGGGGCGCCAGCGGGCTTGATAGAGATAGAAGCGATCCTTTGGGAAGCCGCACAGGTCGATGATGCCAAAGTAGGAGCTGCGCGGTGGAATGTTTTTCCCCAGTTTCGCCATTTCCTCTTCCATCTTCTTCCGCTCTTCCGGATCGGTAAAATTAAGCAGATTGGTTTTGTCGTGGTTGTAGGGGGTGGGTTCGCCAAGATAGTCGAATCCGGTCCAGACAAATTCACCGGCCACAGAGGGGTTTCGATCCTGTGCTTCGAATTCAATGGCGGGTTTTTGCGCCCATCCCGGAGCGTAAAGGTCGTAGCTGCTCACCTGGAACCAGCCGCCTACCCCCTTGGCTTTATGGTCGAGAACCGGGAAAAAATATTCACCACGCGAACTAATGCATGAGGCGGTCTCGCTTCCATACAGTGGAAGTTCGGGTCGTTTTTCGCACGTTTCTTCGTAGAGGTGAGGCTTGTAGTTGAAACCAAATACATCCACTCCGTCACCAAACGTTTTCAGTGACCTCGGCGTGCTTGCTCCAATGCTGATAGGGCGGGAGGGGTCTTCGCGGGATATGATGGACGTCAATTTTTTGAGGAGCACAGGGCCGTTTTTCAAATCGTTCTGTTCCGGGATTTCATTTCCGACACTCCAGATAAAGATCGATGGATGGTTGCGGTCGCGGCGCACCAATGCGACTAAATCCTTTTCGTGCCACTCGTTGAAGAGCGTGCTATAATCATTCTTGCTTTTTCCTTTTGCCCAGCAATCGAACGCTTCATCCATCACGAGGATTCCGAGACGGTCGCACTGTTCGAGAAACTCCGGAGCAGGCGGATTGTGCGAGGTGCGGATCGCGTTGCAGCCCATGGCCTTCAGGATTTCGATCTGGCGGGCAATGGCGCGGGTGTTTACCGCCGTGCCTAACGGCCCCAGATCGCTATGCATGCAAACGCCCTTAAGCTCTACCAATTTTCCGTTGAGGAAAAACCCCTTATCGGCCACAAATTCCATGGTGCGAATTCCAAACTCCGTCCGGTAGGAATCCAGTACTTTTCCATCCTGGAGAATGGTGGTTTGTGCATAATAAAGATGAGGGGTTTCAAGGCTCCATAATTTGGGGGAGCGGAGCTGAATTAAACCTTGCGATTCATTCCGGCCGCCAGCGGCGATAGTTCCCACGTTAATTTCCTGTTCGGCCACTTTGTCGGGATGTTGGCTCCCTTTAAAAATTTCGTGGCGCACCGTAATTCCTGCGGCGGCCTCCGATTGATTTTCCACAACCGTTTTAATTTGAAGGGTCGCGCCTTGGGCGGAAACTTGCGGCGTGGTGATATGCGTACCCCAGTGCGCCACATGGATAGGGTCGGTTTTGATTAGGCGGACATTCCGATAGATTCCCCCGCCCGGATACCAGCGCGAAGAGTTCGGCTTATTATCCAGCCGCACCGCAATGATGTTTTCTTTCCCGATCTTAATGTGGTCGGTCAGTTCAAGCTGAAACGAAGCATATCCATAGGGCCATTCGCCAACATATTCGCCGTTGAGCCAAACCTTACTGTTACTCATTGCGCCATCGAATTCCACAAAGACGCGCTTCCCCTGATCGGTTTCCAACGACTGGAACGTTTTGCGGTACCAGCCAATGCCAGCCCACGGCAACTTAGCCGTCTGGTTCGGTAGTTCGGGGCGAAACGGCCCCTCAATACCCCAGTCATGCGGAAGGTTGAGCAAACGCCAGTCGGCATCGTCTGCGACAATCTCTTCCAGTCCCTTGGGCTCGCCCATCTGCGTCCCGTCCGGTAGGACGCCAAACCGCGCAAAGTGCCAGCCTTCGTTAAAGGATGTTGTTTCGCGCCCTGCAATAGTGCCACACGAAAACCCGATGGCTAACCCGATGATGAATTTAATTTTATTTTTCATTTATTCCCTTCCGCTCGCTACTTTCAACCGACGGAATCCATGCTCCGTACCGGACCGCCTCCCTGAAACAGGTGCTAGACCCAACGAAAAAAGGGTGCCGAATCGGCACCCTTTTTTCAAGACAAAACACTAGACCTACTGCTCCGTATCGATCGCCGCCTTGTCGCCTACCGCCGCTGCCACCTTTTCGAGGATCGGGGTCTGCATCTTGCGCGGGCCGCATCCAATGTTCTGGATCGTAATTTCTCTGTATCAGAGCCGACCCGGAGCTGGGTTACAGATATCACAGCCGTTCCAACTCGGAAAGGATGGCTGTATCTGTGTACGGTTGTAGACCTGTACTCCAAAACTGTCGTTGAGTGGTCGGTGTTCGGGCGAATGAAAAGCGAGCTGGATTTGTGCGACTGAAGCGTGTGTGAACCCAGTTTGTTTTTTGTTGGTATCACTGGCTGGAGTTCTATTACGATAGATTGAGATTGTGGTGAAAGTCGGCGGACGGGCAATTGTTGGAATATGCTTCTATGATTCGGTTCCACTCGTTTAAACTAGCTTAACTTAGTGCCATTCAGACCTGATCCTTATTATTATTCTCAGTGGATAAATTGTATGAAAACAGTTTATGGATTCTACATGGTGATGACCCGTCCAGTGGTCGGATACGAAGCGTGCGCGCAAGCGGCGGTAAAGTGCTGCGTACCCTTTGTTCAACTCAGAATGAAAAATGCGACTCGTGAGCAGGTGCTTATAGAGGCCCGCAGAGTTCGCGAGGTGACGCGTGGCACCGACAGTCTGTTTATCGTCAACGACGATGTGACGATTGCAAAGGAAGTGGATGCCGACGGTGTGCATCTCGGCCAAAATGATATACCAATCGCCGAAGCACGCCACATCTGGAACACGCCCGGAAAAGTTTTCGGCCTCTCGACACATAGCGAAGCACAGGCCGAGGCCGCGATTAAACAGAAGCCCGACTACATCGGAATCGGCCCCATCTTCCCGACCCCGACCAAGGCGATTGCCGATCCAGACCTCGGTATAGAGCGTGCGGGAGCAATCGCAAAGGCAACGCCCCTGCCCCACGTTGTGCTCGGCGGAATTGATGAAACAAATCTGGCAAAAATCCTCTGCGGCGGTGCAATCAACTACTGCGCCGTACGACCCGTCATGCAAAGCACCGAACCAGAAACCGTCATCCACCGACTCCAAAAAATCTGGACTGAGTCGGCTGAAAAACAATGACCCTATAATGCCTCTTCACTATTTGCAGGGGTCAATACACTGTTTTTGATTCAGGATAACGCGTCTACGTTCAAAATTCTGAGTCTCTGAGGCCTCTGTGGTAAATCCCAACGAAAAAGCCCATCCTTGCGGACGGGCTTTTCGATACAAGAAGCTGAGGGTTACTCAGCAGCTTCGCTGTTGGCTGCGGCATCTTTCTCCGCCATGGCCGCTTTGCGGCTGAGGCGGATTTTTCCGTCGCGGTCCACGTCGAGAACTTTGACCGCCATGATGTCGCCCTCTTTGCAGATGTCTTCGACTTTGCCGACGCGGAAGTCAGCGAGTTCGGAGATGTGCACGAGGCCGTCTTTACCGGGCAGGATTTCAACAAAGGCACCGAAGTCGCGGATAGTGCGGACGGTTCCTTCGTAGATTTTTCCAATTTCAGCTTCAGCACAGATGCCGTTGACGACTTTGAGCGCGCCCAGCATGGCTTCGCCATCGGAACTGAAGATGCTGACGGTTCCGTCTTCTTCGACGTCGATCTGCACGCCGTAGGTTTCGGTGATGCCGCGAATGACTTTTCCACCCGGGCCAATCAGTGCGCCGATCTTTTCAGGATCGATTTTGACGACTTCAACGCGCGGAGCGTGAATGCTCATTTCTTCGCGCGGGCCATCAATGACGGTCTGCATGAAGTCGAGAATTTCGAGACGACCTTTAAGAGCCATTGCGAAAGCACCTTCGACCTGATCCCAGTTTAGACCGTCGATTTTGAGGTCGACCTGGAAGGAGGTGATTCCCGTGCGGGTTCCGACTACTTTGAAGTCCATGTCGCCGCAGTGGTCTTCGGTTCCGAGAATATCGATCACGAGATCGGACTGCTCTTTACCATCCGTGAACAGACCGACAGAAATACCGGCAACCGGAGCTTTGATCGGTACACCCGCGTCCATGAGGGCAAGTACGCCAACACAGGCGGAGGCCATGGAGGACGATCCGTTGGATCCCATGATTTCGGAGACGACGCGCACGGCGTAGGGATAGTTGTCGGGCAGGATCGGAACGATCGAGCGTTCAGCCAGGTTACCATGACCGATTTCACGACGACTGGTGAAGCCGAGGCGGCCACACTCACCTACGCTGTAAGGCGGGAAGTTGTAGTGAAGCATGAACTGCTTCTCGTTCGGGCCGCCGGTGACGGCATCCAAAGTC
>JAUXCB010000070.1 GCA_030619095.1 Verrucomicrobiota bacterium
AAAACCCGATCCACAGGGTATACGCAATATTCTGCGCAGAAAGAAGCGTGCCCAGCCCGTTGAGCGCCGAGCTGTCTAAAAACAGAGTCACCGGATGGCCTTTGAGCAGCCCCTGCTCCGTCAGCAAAAAGGTGAGGATAAAAAAGATCAGAAAAAAGAGCTGATAGAAACGGCGCAGGGTTCTCATGAAGCGGCCCTCACTTTTTTAAAGATCCGCAGCTGGTGAGGATCCATAACCCCCAACCCGAGACGGGCCGCCAGCGTAAGATATCCAACCTCCCGAGGGTCGCGGCCGAGCCGCCGGGCACCGAAACTGTCGAGCGCGACCAAATCGGTGCCTGCAGCAACCACATCTCCGGGGCGGACATCAGACGGACGGCCCCCCGTCGGACCGTTGCTCACCAGCAGGCGCGAGCCATCAAGAACCACCAGCGTGGGACGGATAAACTGTGCGAGATCCGCGATGACTTCGTCAATCGCCTGATGCAGCCGGTTGCGGGCACCGCCCAGCAGGCCATACCAGATTTTCATGCTCAGGGAGACCCCGCAGAGATTGTGGGACTTTACGGTCGGAATCCCGATCAGTTTATCCGCCCATGCGAGCGGACGATACAGAGCCTCCCATTCCGGAATCCGCAAGGTGCCCACCTTGACCCGCTCAAACAGAGAGTCCGACGGAAGCCACACCTCCCCGCCTGCCGATTGTACAGCCTCCATCAGACCGGATTTCACAAAACAGCCCTCGGGGTTGTTGATGGGGTTATCGATCACCCGCACCTGCGCACCTGCAGAAATGCATTGGCGAACCACCTCGCCCGTCACCGCCGGAGAGCTGGTGGCTCCGAGATGCGAGGGACGGTCAAACGCGCAGTTGGGCTTGAGCAGCACCCGGTCGCCTGCCTTGATGAAGCGGCGGATTCCGCCCAATTCCTGAAGGGCCGCACGAACCGCCAGTGCAGGATCGGTTCCCTCTGCGACGGCCATCATTCCCTCTGTTCCAGGAACCGCAAACGATGGAACTGTTTTGGCCGTTTGCACGGTCGGAACCAAATTTCGGTTATGAAAAACCCCGGTCAGTGCGGCCGTTCCGGCAGCCACCCCGGTGGCACCCCCCATCCGCAACAAGAAATCTCTCCGGCTGGAAACCTTCATTCTTCCCGTCCCTCCCGCGCGCCCTGCAGCGCACGCCAATGGCGCAGGAGATCTTCCTTTGACTCCACATCGCGCACGCCCCAGAGCCCTTTCTCCGCAACCTCCACAACCTCCCAGGTTCCAAACATAGATCCGCCGACCCCGCCGGCCTGCGTAAAAATCTCTTCTCCGCCGTACTGCGTCAACTCGTCGACATATTCCGCCAACGCCTCCTTTCCGCCCTCCGCGCCAAACCAGAGGGCTTCAACACCATCGAGCACAACCCGGGCGATCTGCACGTTATGGAGAGCTGAAAATCCAAAAGCGTTTTCAAGCAAAAACCCTTCGGAGCCCGGCACAAGCATTTCCCCGGCCAATACCGCCGGGGTGCGTTCTGCCTCAGACGTGTGCGGCTCGCTATCCGGGCCGCCTAGATGATGGATGATCTTTTCCGCCAGATTTCGGGCGGTCTCCAGATCGGAACCGATCTGTTGCGCGCTCAACTGCAGGTAAAAGGTTCCGACAATCGCCGCCACCTGACCGGGAACCGTGTAGCCATCCAACGAGTCAAGCAAACGGAATTCTGCCGGGCGCTCTCCGGAAAAAGCACCGCGCGCACCGCGCGCATCGGCGAATTCGTACAGATACATATCCCATCGGTGGCGATCGGAAGCCCACTCCCCGCAATACAGCCCGGAGGCACCATACTGCAAATAATAGTCGGCGCGGCCATTAATTTTTTCATACATGCGATCCGCCGAAAATGCCTCCCCGCCTTCCAGCAACCACCCCGCTAATGAGAGAGGCACCGGCAGCGAAGAACCCGTGGCTGCCGGTGGCTCAAAAAAAGCCGGGTCGTACTGTCGGCCCTTCCAAAAGAAGATCGATACCAGAACGAACGGAAACAACCAACCGGCGATCAAAATCTGTCGGCATTTCACCATACAGATCGCCCTCAGGCCAGTACGCTTTCGGCACGGCGAATATGATGAACAATCGGAACGCCATTGCGGCACGCCTGTTCGCAGAGCGTGCAATCCAAACAAATCGCGGCCGACGGGGCTTGGGCCAGCTCCCGATAGGTTTCAAAAGCGGTCTCCACGTAGTCGGGATGTTCCATGTAGTAATCGGAGCAACGCACCACATCGGCCACCGGAAGCCCGAGGGGACAGGCCTGCTCACAGAGTCCGCACATGGAGCAGTGACCGGTCGATGCGATCGAGATGGAGTCGCGAATCCGAAAGCCTTTGTCCGGATCGGCGGGCTGTGCGGCCGCTTCCAGCATCCGCTGAATATCTTGAAATGAGGTCAATCCCTTGTTGATGGTTGTAATCCCTGCGGTGGCCAAATAATGAGGAACCGCATCAAAATAGAGATCGT
Source organism: Verrucomicrobiota bacterium (assembly GCA_030619095.1). Taxonomy (GTDB): domain Bacteria; phylum Verrucomicrobiota; class Kiritimatiellia; order Kiritimatiellales; family Tichowtungiaceae; genus Tichowtungia. The sequence goes on from JAUXCB010000070.1 coordinate 2,512, forward strand.
CATTGATGTTTTTACGAGTCTTCATCAGCACAATACCGAGACCTTCTTTTTCGGCTCGCTCAAACAGCGCGGGGAATGCATCGCGATCCTCCATGCTGTAGGAATAGGCCGGCATCAGCGCATCGTAGAATCCCTGATTCAGTGCATTGTTCATGCAGGCAACCACCTCTTTGTGTGTTGTCAGCCCAATGTAGCGAAACTTACCGGCTTTTTTCCAGCGCTCCGCCGCGCGTTTATAGGCGGGATCCTTCACCTGCTCAGCCTTGTGGATGTTGAAAAACGCGATGTCGACGCTCTCTACGCCCAGGGTTTCGAGTGCGGCATCCATCGCGGCATCATCGTCCGGCTTCCAGGTGATCTTAAGTCCGAGAATCACCTTGTTACGCTGCCCCTTGATCGCCTCCGCCACATGATCCGCCGCAACGCCATTTTTATAGTTCACAGATGTGTGAATAAAGTTCAGCCCCTGTGTTATGGCATATTTCATCACATTCACATCCTGCCCCGGGCCGGTTCCCAAAGAAATGGGTGGAATCATCAGATCGGTTTTGCCCAGTCTTCGGAGAGGCAGGCCGGATGGCTTTTCAGCCGCCTCCACCGTGTGCGCACCCGCTCCGACCCATGCGGCCGCCCCGGCCAGCACACCAGCACTCTTGAAAAAATCACGACGTGAAACCTGTTCTTTCGTCTTCATGAATCCTCCTTTAATAGAACCACCTATTGTACTTCAGATAGAATTCGAAGTATAGCCGCCTCCTCGAACCCGGTCAATCGGGTTTTGATATCCAGCGAACCTGAATTGGGTTTATCTCTCACCCGTTCGCTTGGCTCACTCGAGGCACAGAGGTGTAAAAACGAGGAAGAAGCTTACCTCTCAGGGGTTGGCTGAGGATCGATATTTAGTTTTTCAATTCGATATCGCAGAATGCGGCGGGTGGTTCCCAGCACTTTGGCGGCGCGGGTCTGCACACCGCCGGTGCGGCGCAAGGCCTCCGAAATCATCACGCGCTCGTAGTCTTCAACCGCCTCTTTGAGAGGCCTCTCCGCCTCCGGCGAGGGACGGCAGGCCAGCTCTTTCTCCATGTGCCGAAGGCGCTGTTCAATCCCGGCTGTTTTGAGCGCCCGATGCACGACAAGACGAAGCTCGTCGATATCAAACGGCTTGCGGATATAGTCGATAGCCCCCAGGTCAAGGGCCTCCATGACGGGACGGATCGAAGGGGCGCCACTAATCATGACCACGGGGAGGTCGGGGTTTGTTTTTTTAAATTCCCGGAGGAAGCTCACGCCGTCAACCCCGGGGAGAATCACATCGAGAAGAACCACGTCTACCTCGTTTTCTGCCAAGGTGGTTTGAGCCTCTTCGGAGGAACGAGCCGTAAGAACCTCATAGGTGTCGGCGAAGACCCGGTGCAGGGAGTCGAGCAGGTGACGGTCGTCATCGATAATCAACAGGCTTTTCACGCAGCTGGCTCTCCTGTTTTCGCGCTGGCAGGAAGCGAAAGAGCAACCTCGGTATGACCGGGGCGGCTTTCGATAGAGATGAGTCCGCCATGATCAATCATGGTGCGGCGAACGATGGGGAGGCCGAGACCAATCCCGCGCGCCTTGGTGGTGCAGAAGGGAGAGAACACTTTTTCGATGAGGTCATCCGCGATTCCTGTGCCGTTATCGAAAACCTCGATCATCACTGCGAGGCGGGCAATGCCGATTTCGCCGCGCGAGGCTTTTACAGTAACGGCAGGCTTCGAATTTTCCGCCACAGCGGAAAAGGAATTCACCAGCAGGCGGGAAACCGAGTCGGCCAGTGCATCGAGATCGCCCCGAACGGGCGGGAGATCCGGTTGCAGATCAATCTGGACGGCGCATTGCGGGATTTCATCGCTCTGGCGGGCCTTGCAGACGGCCCGGTCGAGAAGCTCCGCGACATCGACATCGGCGAATTGAAGCGTGGGGGGACTGGCGTATTCATCGAGCTGGTCAATCATGCGGTTGAGGCGGGAAACCTCCTCGGTGGTGATCTCACAGAACTGCGTGCGGAACTCTTCGTCGGCGTAGCGCTCCGGCAGGAGCTGTGAGAAGGTGCTGATCGCGACGAGCGGGTTGCGCACCTCGTGAGAAATGGCGGCGGCGAGCTCGTTCCAGAAAGTGGCGCGTTCCAGATTATTCTGCTTTTCGCGCAGAATCCGATCTTCGGTCATATCATTCAGCACGGCCATTGCACCCACACACTGCCCGTTCTGCCGCAAACAGCAGGTCTGAATGGACAGCTCGCGCCGGGTCGACGGTTCGACCCATGAAACCGTTTCGCCCCGGCCGTCAGCCTGGATACAGCGGTTGAGCTGGGAGGCGATATAGCCTGAAATCCGTTCGACGGGTTTGCCAATCACCTCTTCAGCCTTCACGCCCAGCAGGGTTTCCACACCCTTATTGAACCAGCGGACCGCACCGCCCAGACCGGTGGCAATAATTCCGACCGGAATGGCCTGCAAAAGGTTTTCGGCCAGCGCTTTTTCGAGAGCGAGGCTTTCGTGGAGCAGAGAGTTTTCGATGGCAACAGAAACCTGTTCGGCCAGCCGGGTGAGCTGTTCAATGTCGTGCTGTTCAAACGGTGCTCCGGAAGAGGAGCGCCCGAGAGAAAGCCAGCCGTTGAGGCGTTCGCGGCCGAAAAGCGGGAGGATGGCTTCCGCGCCCATGCGATCAAGCATCTGCTCAATCAGAACCCGTTCATTGATCGATTCGATGTGCCGGAGCATGGAGCGGGAAATACTGTGGGCATGAATCTGAAGCCACTGCACGAACGGATCCGTTTTCTGAAACTCCAGCATTCGGGTTTCTTCCATGCATTTGATACCTGCACGGAACCGGTACACCTCCTCGGGCGTAATGGAAAAAATGGCGACCCGCGAAACGTGCGAACAGCTGGCGACCCCCTCCACAATGCTTTCGAGCATGATGCCGATATTATCGAACCGGCGAAATGCGCTGGAGAAATGGTACAGTGAAGGAGACAAATCCTCACGGGGAGGCTCCGGTGCCGGAATACGATCCAGCCCCTCCTTCAGAATCCGGTTTTCCTGCTGCAGCCGCAAGTGCGACTGCACCTGCTCAAACAGGGTTTGAAGGCGAAGACGGTCCACGTCCGCCGGTTCAATGGAGTAGACCCCTGCTGCTGCGGCCTGCAGGCCGGGGTCGGATCGCGGGGCGCCCAGCGCAATCACGATCACAGAGGGAAACTCTTTGCTCATCCGGGATAGCAGCCGGATGCAATCGGTCGCGCGCAAATCCATGAAGAGAAGCGTGGAGCTGTTCTGATGAAGGAGCAGTTCGAGGCGCGCGGGATCCGCGACCTCCTGCACCTCGGATCGCTCATAGAGAAAACCGCGGATATGCTGCAGCAGAACAGCATCCTGTGTGTAAATGATACTGACAGGAAGAACACTCATCACGCCGAGGCCCCCTTTGTTTTGAGCAGCGGGAATGACAGGTGAAACACCGTCCCTCTCCCCTCTTCACTTTCCACATCAATGGTTGCGTTATGCTCCATAATAATCCCGTGCGACACAGAAAGACCCAGCCCGATCCCCTCTTCCTTGGTCGTGAAAAACGGGTCGAAAATACGCGTGAGCTTTTCGGCTGAAATTCCGTGGCCCGTGTCCCGGATATCCAGTTGAACGAACGATTTGAGGAGGGAGGTTCGCACGCTGAGTGTTCCGCCCGGCTCCATGGCATGTACCGCATTCAAAAAGAGGTTGATGAAGGTCTGGTTGAGCTGCTCGGTATCGGCCTCAATCATGTGGTGGCGGGCACTCAGATCCGTCTGCAGGGAAATATCTTTCTGCGCAAGCTGCTGGGCGATCAGGCGCAATGAATTTTCGACCACCTCATGAAGCGAGACGGGCCTTAGCGCCGCCTTGGCGGGACGGGCAAAATTGAGCAGGCGGTTGACAATGGTGTCGATCCGCATGACCTCCTGACCGACCAGCTCAAAAAAGGTTTCCCGGAAATCATCATTGCCAAACTGATGCGGCAGAAGCTGCGTGAAGGTTTTAATGGTCACGAGCGGATTTTTGATTTCGTGAGCCATGCCGGCCGAAAGAGTCCCGATGCTTGAAAGACGGTCGGCGAGGCGGATCTGCTCCTCCATCTTCTTCAGGAGGGTCATGTCGTAAAAAACCAGCAGGGCACCGAGCATTTCACCGGTATACCCATGGAACACAGAGCCGCTCGCCCGAATGGGAACGTCTTCCTCTCCGGCCTCAATCAAAAGATCCCGGTCCCGGAACCCTTCATCCGTTTCTAAAACATTGGCAACCGAGTCAGCCAGTGCCTTGGGCAGAATACTCAGGGGCTGCCCGACGATCTGGTCTTCCGGGAGGCCGGTCAGCTTTTGCGCCCGCTTATTAAACACCGTCACCGTTCGATCCTGATTGACCGCAACAATACCGCTGGAAAGGGAATCGAGCAGGATCTCGTTATAAATTTTCCCATCCTGCACTTCGGTATAAAGACGCGCATTTTCCATCGCAACCGCCAGCTGGTCGGAAAGAAGCTGCAGGGCCAGCTGCTCGCGCAGGTCATAGATTCTTCCGGATTTTTTAGAGAAAAGAATGAGCACCGACCTGAGCTCATTGCGCGAAAAACTTCCGAGCGCGAGCGTTGCGCCGGCAGAAGTCATCTCGGCCAGCGCACCGGTCACCACGGCTGTCGGGCGCATGCGCTCAAGGGTATCCACAGTAAACGGTTTGTGCTCCCGTTCTAAAAGCTGGACAATCCGGCTGCCTGATTCCAGAGATACGGGGCCGTCTGAAACAGGCTGCGGATAACACTGCACATACGAGCCTTCACCCGAATGACGCAGCAAAGCCAACCCGGTCGCACCAAAGTTTTTCCCGACAAGATTAGAAAATGACTCCATTAGCCTTGCCTCGGTCGACACCGCTTGGAAAAGATGTCCGGCGCGCTCAAGAACTTCATCCACATTGAGATGACCCGCAGAAAAGATCCGGTTCGAAAACATCTGCATCCAGCTGTGCGCAGGCATCACAGAGAACGCCACGGCCAATGCC
>JAUXCB010000158.1 GCA_030619095.1 Verrucomicrobiota bacterium
CGGATACCAAGATAGCTGCAATCGTCCGGTGGGGCAACTGTCTCCCTGGAATCCCCTTTGGCAACACGGATGAATATCGAATATCGAACAAGGAATGTCGAAGGAATAGATTCCTCCAGACTTCGGAGTTCTACATTCTCTGTTCGGTGTTCTGCGGTTCAGTCGGCCTGCGGGCCGACTACTCCACAATCTCCAGCATTGCGCGGCATCCGTCGCGGGCGGCGATCGCCCCGAGGAGTGTGCGCATGGCCCCGACGGTTTTTCCGCTGCGACCAATCACTTTTCCGATGTCTTTGGCGTTACAACGCAGTTCATAAATGATGCTTTTGGCACCCTTTACTTCGGTAATTTTAACATCGCGGGGATGGTCAACCAGAGCGGTGACCATCTGCTTAACAAGCTTTTTCATGATCAGGACTCCTGCTTTTCAGGAGCTTCCTCTTCCGCAACAACGTCGACGGCTTTCTCTTCTGCGGCGACTTCCTCTTCCACAACAACATCGACGGCTTTCTCTTCTGCAGCGACTTCCTCTTCCGCAACAACATCGACGGCTTTCTCTTCTGCAACAACTTCGGCGACCTCCTCGACAACAGGTTCCTCAATCGGTTTTTCAACCGGTTCAGAAACTTCATCGAGCAGAGCCTGCGTATCAACCTGTTTAGCTGCCGGGGCGGATCCCGGCGCAACGCCTTCGCCGGCGCGGGCCTTTTTGATCAGACTCTTCGCAGTGGAAGACATCTGGGCTCCGACGCCCTGCCAGTAGTCAACGCGGTCAAGTTTCACGCTGAAATTATCATCAGCTTTTTTCGGATCGTACCACCCCAGCACTTCGAGGTAGCGGCCGGTGGTTGCAAAGCGGGAATCGGCGACAACCAAGCGGTAAAAAGGCTTGTTGCGGGCTCCCATGCGACGTAAACGTATTTTTGTAGCCATAGTATTTGTATCTCCAGTCCAGTAGTGCGGGCTTCTGCCCACGGAAAAAGAGCGTACTGTCTATCGCATCTCCCCCTCCCCTTCAACCCAAATCCCTCGTTTTTTACTCTCTGGATATTTAATCGCGGACTTTCAACGCAAAGGCGCAAAGACCGCCGAGGCTCGCAAAGTCCTCTGCGAACCTTTGCGCACTCTGCACCTTTGCGTTAAACGTTCCAATGATTGGAAAGTTTCATTATGCTTTTTCCAATGCCTAGAAACACACAGCGCACAATACTCCATGTCGTCATGGATGCCTTTTTTGCGGCGGTCGAAGTGCACGACCGCCCCGAACTGAAAGGGCTGCCGGTCGTTGTCGGCTCGCCGCGCGACAAGCGCGGAGTGGTTTCCACCTGCTCCTACGAAGCGCGCAAATTCGGCATCCACTCCGGCATGCCCTCGCGCACGGCGGCGCAGCGATGCCCGAACGCCATCTTCCTACCCGTGCGCATGCCCCGCTATCAGGAAGTCTCCCGTCAAATCATGGAGGTCTTCCAAAACTTCACCCCGTACGTCCAGCCCCTCTCCTGCGACGAAGCGTTTCTCGATGTCACCGGTGCGCTCCGCCTTTTTGGTGATGGCCCGGCCATCGCCAAAAAAGTGAAAGTCGCGATTCTAGAAAAAACCGGCCTCCCCTGCTCCGTTGGTGTCGCCCCGAATCTTTTCCTCGCCAAAATCGCCAGCGACATGAACAAGCCCGATGGCCTCACTCTCGTCCCTTTCTCTGAAAAACTGATCCCCGCCTTTCTCGCGCCGCTACCCATCAAACGAATGTGGGGTGCCGGCAAAAAAATGCAGGCCCTTTTCAAGAGCCACAATATTCACACCCTCGGCGACCTGCAAAAATCCAACCCCGAACAGCTCGCCCAATGGATCGGCGAAAACGCCGCGAGCACATTCCTCCGCCGCGCCTTTGGAGTTGATGACCGCGCACTTTCCACCGAGACCAAAGATAAAAGTATCTCGAACGAAACCACCTTTGGCGAAGATCAACGCGACCCCGAGGCCATCGAAGCCGCCCTGCTCGACCTCGCCGATAAAGTGGGCGGCCGCCTGCGCAACGCCGGATTCTACGCCGCCACCGTACAGATCAAGGTGCGCTGGAAAGATTTCACCACCATCACCCGTCAGCGGCGACTCGACCCGCCCGGTTGCGACGACCAAACCCTGCGCGAAACCGCGCTGGAGCTTTTGCGCAAAGAAGGACTCCACAGCCCCGTGCGCCTCATCGGCTTCGGCGTGAGCGGCCTGCACGAAACCGCCGACTCTCCGCAGATCGACCTCTTCCAAACCTTGGAAAAACAAACCTCCAAAAAACGCGAAGCGCTCAGCCGCGCCGTCGACACCATCCGCTCAACATTTGGCCTTAAAAGCATCCGCAGAGGCTCCGCCATGAAAAATGAAACTTGAAACTAGAAACTGGATAGAGAATAAGCTCCCCTCCATGAATCCACCCATCCAACATTCCAGTACTCCGGTACTTCAATCTCTTCTCCGTTGCCCGGTCTGCGCCACCCCTCTTCGATTGGAGAAACGGACGCACCGCTGCGAAAAAGGCCACTCGTTTGATTTGTCAAAAGAGGGCTACGTCAATCTCTTGCTGAGTCATCAGCGCAAATCGAAAAACCCGGGCGATGACAAAATGATGATCCAGGCGCGACGGCGCTTCTTCGACTCCGGCGCATTCGATCCGCTCGTGAAACTCATATTGGAGAAAGGCTTGAGGCCTGAGGCTTTAGACTTTAGGAATTCAACACCTCCCAAACCTCAAGCCTCAGGCCTACAGCCTATAGCCTTTCCCTCCATCCTCGACTGCGGATGCGGAGAAGGTCATCTTCTCGGCACGCTGAGCACCTCCCTTCGATCCGACTCCCCCCTTCGCTCTCCGAGCTTCGGAGGGCAAGCCGTCGGCGTGTCCCGCCATAGTTTATTAACGACGGCGGAAGACGTCGCCCCACCTTTAAATTCCGACCCGACAGGCAGGGTGAGCCTCTCTCGGAAACCCTCGACTCTTCGGGGCGAGCGAGCCGAGAAGTTTTTCGGAGTCGATGTCTCGAAAGAGGCCATTCGCTGTGCGGCGAAGCGCTATAAGGATGTCACGTGGATTGTTGCCAACGGAATGCGCGAGCTTCCGTTTGCCGACAACTCGCTGGACGTAATTCTGAGCGTATTGGCTCCGCGAAACATCGAGGAATTTGCCCGCATCCTCAAACCAGAGGGCGCTCTGATCCTCGGCGTTCCCGGCCCCAACCATCTAATTGAATTGCGTTCGGAACTGACCTCAACCGCCAGCGACTTTGAAGAAAAGGCCGACGAGTCCGTCGCCAAATGCGCGCCCCTCTTTAAGGAAACAGGCAGGGAACTCTTGAGCTATGAGATCCTTCTCGGGAAGCCGCAGATCGCCGATCTCATTCAAATGACTCCGATTTTCTGGAACTCCAGCCCGAAAGCCAAAGAAAAGGTTCAGCAGCTCGACGAGTTGAAAATCACCGTCAGCTTCGCCCTGTTAACATTACAGCCTGCCTGAGACAATCCGATCCAGCCCTGCGTAATCTTTGATGATCTCGACGTTCTGGAACCCGGCGTTTTCCAAGCATTGGAAACCGGCTTTGCCCTGATCGAACCCGATTTCAAGGAACAGCCCGCCGCCGGGTTTTAAAACGCGCGCGGCCTGCGCAGCCAGCGGGTGGATCAGATCCAGCCCCTCCTTGCCGCCGTCGAGCGCGAGCTGCGGTTCAAACTCTCTCACCGATGCATCCAACCCTTCACACACATCGGAACGAATGTACGGCGGATTGGAAACAACAATATCGAAACGGTTCCCCAATGTGGAAGCGGCATCCCTGCCGCTTTTAACGAGGCTGGAAGCCTCGTCCACCATGAAGGCCCCCAGCAGATCACTTTCCAAGGTTTGGAAACGCTCGGACAACCCCAGCCGCTCCGCATTCTCCCGCGCGAGCGCGAGCGCATCGGAAGAAATATCAATGGCGGTCACCTCCGCATCCGGAAGCTCATGCGCCAGCGCCAACCCGATACATCCTGTTCCGCACCCAACATCCACGATCTTCACCGACCTTCCACCTTCCACCTTCCACTTCCCACACGTTCGAAGAACGATCTCCACAAGCTGTTCCGTCTCCGGCCTGGGAATCAGCGCACGCGGATCGCAGGCTATTTCCAGACCCCGAAAATCGACGTGCCCGATAATGTACTGGATCGGCTCTCCCCGCTCCGCGCGCGCGATCAAGGCGTCGAGCTCCACCTCCTGCTCCGAGGTCATTTCGCGGAAATAGATTTCCAGTGGCTTGCACCCGAGCCCATGCGCCGCCAACTCTTCAACCGACCGCTTCGGGTTTCCATTGCCCGCCGTCGCCAGCCGCTCTTCCAATGCCTGGAACTTTTTCATCTCAATTTAGTTCTACTCACAGCAAATCCAACGGACTCTTCACTGCATCCATATCCTGGCTCATCACATGCGTATAAATCTCCGTCGTCTTCACATCCTTGTGGCCCATCAGCTCCTGCACCAACCGGATGTTCACGCCGTTTTCCAGAAGGTGGGTGGCAAAGCTATGGCGCAGCGTATGCACCGTCGCCCGTTTCAAAATACCAGCCTTTCTCACCG
>JAUXCB010000153.1 GCA_030619095.1 Verrucomicrobiota bacterium
ACTCCGTTTCTGCTTTCCACTGAACGCTGGATGAACAGCTCGGGGGTGTCGATGAGTTTGTAGTCGGGGAGAATGGTTGGGCGCAGGCGGCTCTTCCGCAGATCGAGGCGGACGGTTTCGGCCATGCCGCAGGTCGTGCTGATTTTGAGCGGATAACGCCGCTTATCGAGTTCGATTCCGTTGCCGATCAGCCTGCCGAAAAGTCCAAATTGGTTGAATAGGTTGGGGATGGCGAGGAGCGATTCGTCGGCTCCGCTGACGAGGGCTCCTTCAATTTCGAAGCTCATCTCGACGGAGAGAGGCGTGGAGATGTCGCGGATTTTTTTCGGTTTGATTTCCAGGCGGGTGAGGGTGGCATTGCCTAGAGCCTGTTTGAGGCGTGCCTCAAAGTAGGGCTCACGCTGGTCGGGCTTGAGGCTCGCGAGCCGCCCGCGGTAGACGGTGTCGTTGATGCCGTTGAACGAGAGGATTGCCTTGGCGGTGATCCGGTTTTCCTCCTCCAGTGCCGCATCGATCTCAATGCGCAACAGATTTTCTTCCGGCGGGATAATGGGAGAGGTTTGCAGCGTTTCGCCGTCGGGATGCGCGACGAGGTAGCTGCAGTCGGACAGGTAGGCCGGAAACAGGTCGCGGGTGTTCTCGTCGGTTGAATCCATCAGCTGATAGGTTCCGTCTGCGTTGCGCACGGCGGTGATGGCATGGTTGAACCATGGCTGGGGCACGTCGGGATCCTTTTTGGGGCCGACATAAATGAGGACGGGATAGGCATCGAATCCGCCGAGACGGAGCAGGGCGGCCAGCAGGGCGGCCTTGTCGCGGCAGACTCCGTAGCGGTTTTTGAAGGTGAGGGAGACATCGTGCGGCTCATAGCCGGGTGCTTCGTCTTCGATCGTAATGCCCATGTAACGAATCTCTTGTGAGACAAAGCGGAAGATCGCCTCAATCTGCTTTTGGCGGTCATCAAGACCCTTCGTCAGCTCCCGCACCTTGGCTTCCATTTCCGGTGTCACCGTTTCAAGGCGTGGTTTGGCGAGGTTCCAATACCAGATGGAGAGACTCTCCCAGTCAGGGATTGTGCTGAGCAATACACGCTGTACAACGGTGTGAGGTGCGGGCATTCCAGACTCTCTAAAGATGCGCGGCACCTCGCGCACCTCCCAGCGATAGAGAATCCGGTCTTCGGTTTGTTGTTGGCTGAAACGAACTGTTCCCGGAATTTTATCTTGATGTGAAATGTGAACCAAGGGGAGTCCTGCAGGGGCATCCACTTCATAAACGGAATGAACAATTGGGTCGGATTCTTCTAGAACGAACCAGTCGGACCAGGTGCCGGGCACGACGGTTTTGGTGCGTTCGCCGGAGTAGAAATAATAGAGGATGTCGCCGATTTCCAGATCGGGAACGGTGAGTTGAACTGTTTTGTTGTTGGGGTTATAAATATTGGAGTTCATTTGCCCGGCGGCGATGGATTCGCGCACCTGGGTATGGAGGTCAATGTTTACAACCCGTCCGCCGGGTTTGATGATCTCCGCCTTTAGAAAACGAACGGAGCCGTAGGCGGCATCGAATCCCATGGCGATGGTGGATTTTCTCTGCCGACCCTTTTCGGTGAGGATCTTGAAAGTTAGTTCACCGCGATAACGCTGGGCCCCATCGGTTTCATAGCGGATTTGGGTGGTCTCATCGAGGATGACGAGGTCGGCGTCCGGATGGGTGGCCTCTGTCCACTCGACGTTTGCTCTGCGCGATTCGGTTTCGGCGGCAGAAAGCCATGGTGTGCTCAGAGCGAAGAGAAGAATGAGGAGCCATTTTTTCATGCGGTAGATTCCCATCGGGTTGTAAAAAGAAAACATCGTATAGCTCCACGCTGTTTATTACACGTCGGAAACCTGTTGAAATCCTCTGGTTTCCGGTTCGATATTCCATATTCATTCGCCTTGATCTTCGACGCCTCCTCCGCTAACGTCCCCCGCTTCAAAACGCGTCGTCAATCCATTCTGTTGTCTGGTTGAAACGGCGGCGCAGAACCCTGAAATAGAGAAAGGAAGAACCATGGGGCTCTTCGGAACAACAAAAAGGACACTGGTGGTGGATCTCGCCGCAGTGCTCAAAGCAAAAGGGACTCGCGGTCGCGCCGCGCCGCGCCAGTTGCTGCAAATTCTGCGCTCGCTTTCCCGTGTAGTGCAGCGCGAGAAAGTGAATGTTACTGCCGTACTTGTCGGCAACCCGCTTAATAAAGCACCTCATAACAAGTTTCTCGACGGTGTCCGCGTACGGTACGCGAAGAGTGACGACAAGTTGAACAGAGAACTGCTCAAGTCGCTTGACCAGGCGGGTGCCGCCGGGGTGGTGGTCACCGAGGATGTTGCGTTGGAGAAAAAAGTGCTTCGATCCGGCAGGGATACGATGCGTATTTCCACCTTCCGCAAGCTGCTGGACGATGGCAATGAGCCATCGAATGACTTGGGCAACGCGCCGCGAGGGAACAACCGCAACCGTCGCGATCGAGGGCCTCACCAGGATCGAAAGAAGGATCGCCCTAAAAAGGATCGCCCCCCTAGATCGGAAAAAAAGGTGCAGAAAAAACAGACTAAACGGGATGAGATCAGTCAGATGATTGATCTGGTGGAATAAACCTGTTTAAACGTTTAGTTTGTGGAAGCCGTTAACGTCATTAGATTTTAACGGCTTTTTTCTGTGAGTGGTCACCTCTCTGTAAATGTCACTTCAGCGATATAGGGCAGTTCCCGGTAGTGGTTGTCGTAGTCGAGTCCGTATCCGACCACAAACAGATCCTCTACTAAAAATCCGACGTGATCCGCTTCCAGATCCACAGCACGTTCGGTTTGTTTGTCGAGCATCACACAGGTGCGTACCGACCGCGCACCGCGCTCAAGAAACAGCTCGAGAGCGAAGGCGAGCGTGCGACCGCTGTCGAGAATATCATCCACCACCACCACATCGGCGCCGACCAGATTTTCACTTATGTCATGCATGATCTTTACGGAGCCGCTCGACTCCGTCCCTGCGCCATAGCTTGAAAGCGAGATAAAATCGATGCGCGGGTGGATTTTATGTTGCTCAAATCCGCGGACCAGATCAGCTAGGAAAATAAAACTTCCGCGCAGAATGCCGATCATAACGAGATTTTCGGCATCACTGTTCGCGGCAATCTCATCAATCAGTGTGTGGATGCGAGTCTGGATCTGTTCGCGAGTGAAGAGTTGTTTGTCGATGGTGTGGGGCTGCATGGTCGTCTCCGTTTGATTGAGCTTTTTCACAATAGGCCTAAACGCCAGCCCATGAAACCCCAAATTAGCAATGGTTATTGGGATGGCAGGGTTTGTTGATAGCCGGTAATGATCTGCTCTTCTGTGTGTCGTTCAAACTCCTCCAGTTTTGTACTACTATCCGTCGTTTTCTTGTTTTTTGTGTCGAAGACCCCGAGGCTTCGGGGCACGTTTTATCTAGCCATCATTTATTCCGCCTCGGCGGATCTGCCGGAGGCACGAAAACAACCACTGAACAGCCTCCGGCCCAAAGGGGCCTACGCCCCGGAAGGGGGCTTCTTTTGATCGCGCGTTGTAGCGAGGCGGAAACATAATTTTTGTATTCAAAAATAGTGACGAAGGACCGGTTCATTTTCACGAATTTCACGAATAAGAAGAGGTTCGATTCGCGTCCATGAACCATTCACTTCGTTCATTATTTTCTATCGAAAATTATTTATCGCTTCGCTTTCAGCGTGATCTACTCCTCCTTCGATGTTCAACATTCTTTATTCAATATTCGACATTTGGTTGCGGCTTTGCCGCGCTAAGTTCTCCAGCACAATAGAGCAGATGCTGTTGAGCAAGCGAATGTATCTTTGTTTCAAACACCGTTTTCCTTCTTTGTCGGGAGGAGGAGTGATCCGGCAGGCCGTCTCAATCCAGAGGAGTCAGAGCGGGTGTATCGGCTGGGCAAGCTGTTCCATCTCGCTGCGAAGGTGCTCGGCTCAGAACATCTGGCCAGCCAGTGGTTCAAGTTGCCGGAAATATCATTTGGCGGTGCCACTCCGCTGGACTATGCAGATACGGAGATCGGTGCGCGTGAGATTGAACGGTTGCTGAGGCGAACAGCCCAAGGAGTCTATTCCTGATGAAGCGAGTCTGGCGGGTTACGCAGAGAAGCTACATAGACTCCGCCTTTAACGGTGAGGGGGCCAGAAGTGAAGGTGGACGGTGGAGTTCTCAGGGTGCGCCTTTGGTATACGCTTCCGACAATCTCTCCTTGGCTGTGCTTGAAACGCTGATTCACTTGAAGTTTGCCGAGTCTCTTTCTCTGTATGTCGCCATTCCGGTAGATGTGGATGAAAAACAAATCGAATCGCTTTCTGATTCGTCATTGCCGGAGGACTGGAAGGATGAGCCTGTTCCTGTGACGGTGCAGACAATAGGCGACCAATGGTGCCGGTCGAAAAGTGCTCTGGTACTTGCTGTTCCCAGTGCGGTTGTTGCCGTTGAAAAAAATTATCTGATCAATCCGCTTCATCCGGACTTTTCAATGTTAAAGATCGGTGACCCGATCAAACTACCGATAGATGCCCGACTGCTCGAAAAGCTTAAAGTGGCCTGAGAAGGAATCCATCGCCGGGATTCAAAGCCATCACTTTCTATCCGTAATCGAGACTATTTGGCTAAGCCGGGATACGGAGTCA
>JAUXCB010000222.1 GCA_030619095.1 Verrucomicrobiota bacterium
AGCGAGTCGAGAACCACTTTGGCACCGGCAAAATCCTCGAAGGCTGTATGGGCATCCGGCACGGCGATGCAGGTGGCTCCGGCGGTCAACGCACCCTTGCAGGCAAACCGTGAACTGACGATCGCAATCAGTGGAATGGCCTCCTGTCCGCGCTGCTTGAGCAGGCGCAACCAGTGGTCGGCGCGCGGGAAGGCTGCCTCGGTACTATCCAGCGCCTCGAGGACAACACCCAGTTCGTTCAAACCCAGTTTTTCCATGAGTGCTCCGGCGACCTCTGTGGGCCAGGCAGAAATTGCAACCACCTCAATATCCATAGCCTGTGCGGCTTTAATCAGCGCGGGCAGATCGGCATTCAGCTCCGAACCATCAGCAAAAAACTTCTTCATCGCTGTTTCGGCCTGCACGGTAAGCTGGTCGCCGGTGCTGAGGTTTCGACCAGACGCATCAATCATTGCCTGAATAGCGGCACCCGGGCGCGCCGTGATCCCGCAACGGGAAAACAGAGCCGGGGTCACATCAATCCCCTTGGATTTCATCACTTTTTTGACCGCTTCAAACATGGCATCGCGACCGGTCGTGGCGACCGTTTCGAGTTCAAAAAACAGCACTTCTCGAGCCGGTTTTTTTTCGATAGTTTCGGCGGCTTCAACAGTTTCGGTTTCGCTCATTAACTTGGCTCCTTCATTCGAGCCTGCGGCTCGGTTATTCGTTATTTCTCAAAAAAGAGGGGCATAGTGTATGCGTCCGCCCCCCGTCCGTCAAGTGAACCGTTTCCTTCGGTCACTATTTTGCACACAAAATTATCTGCGCTACGCTTCGGCTTGTTTTCGCACGCATTTTCCCATCATTTGGATATTGGATTTGAACCTTGGCTATTGGGCATTCTTTTCCGTTTTCAAACCCCTAACACGGAAAGGCCAGAATCAAATAAAGAAGTCTCCCTCGCAGAGGCGCAAAGAAAGCGGAGCGTTTGTGAGGTGAAGTGGCGTGCTCTGCTAGCTCTACGCCTCTGCGAGGAATATCCATTCCTGCTCGTTGCCGCAATACTGTGCAAACAGGATGAATTTGAAAAATGAGATACCCGCTCGCAAACCCGATTTCTAGACTCGCAGGCGAAAAGGATTGCAAGCCCTCCCCTTCATAGGGAAACTATCGGGAATTTACCGGAATTACGGGACAACAATCAGGGTTCAAAACAGAATGAAAAAAGCGATCATCGCACTCGAAGACGGCACCTGTTTCAGCGGCCGCGCCTTTGCCGGAAGCGGAGAATTCTACGGCGAATTGGTGTTTAACACCTCCATGACCGGCTATCAGGAAATTCTGACCGATCCCTCCTATAACGGCCAGATCGTCACGATGACCTATCCGCTCATTGGAAACTACGGCACCAACCCCAAAGATGTGGAATCGCGTGCGGTCTTTGCCAAAGGGCTGGTGATTGGCGAATGCAGCCGTATCGCAAGCAACTGGCGCTCCACGATGCCCCTGCCCGACTATCTTGAACAGGCCGGCATCGTCGGCGTCGATCAGGTCGATACCCGAGCCATCACACTCCATATCCGCGACAAAGGTGCGATGAAGTGCATTGTTTCCACTGAAGATTTCGACAAAGAAAGCCTCGTCGCCAAAGCCAAAGCCTCTGAAGGACTGGTCGGGCGCGACCTCTCCAGCGAAGTCAGCGTCACCGAAGCCTACACCTACCCCACTGGAGGAAAAGCCGATGCCAAATTCCGCGTCGCCGTGCTCGACTGCGGCATCAAGCTCAACCAGCTCCGTATTTTCGACGACCTCAACTGCGAGTGCCGTGTATTCCCCAACAACGCGACCGCCGAGGAAATCCTCGCCTGCGAACCGGACGGCCTGTTCGTTTCCAACGGCCCCGGCGACCCGGCTGGCGTACCGCACATTGTCAAAACCGTGATGGCGCTGGTCGAATCCAGACTTCCAACCTTTGGAATCTGCTTCGGTCACCAGATGCTCGGCCTCGCGCTCGGCGGGTCGACCTACAAACTGAAATTCGGCCATCGCGGCGGCAACCAGCCGATTCAGGATCTGCGAACCAAAAAGGTGGAAATCGCCTCCCATAACCACGGCTTTTGCATCGACGCCGACTCCATCGACCCCGAGGTCGCTGAAATCAGCCACATCAACTTGAACGACAACACCGTCGCCGGCCTCCGGCATAAGACCCTGCCGCTCTTCTGCGTGCAGTATCACCCCGAGGCCTGCCCCGGCCCCCACGACCCCTTCTACCTCTTTGAAGAATTCATCGAGCTGATGGAAAAGGAAAAGTGAACCACAGAGAAAAATTGATCCGCAGATGGAACAGCCGATTGGCGCAGATGAAAAGTCCAAGCATTGGAACCGGGCAGGGACGGCTCCGTCGGAGACATCGCCCTACCCAACAACTCGGAATCAATAGGTAGGGCGAACTCTCCGAGTGAGCCGCAGATACGTATCGCAGGCGTCCCGCCTACTTTGCGTGTCGCGTTGATGATCGGGCCGGAGGGCGACTTCACCGAAGAGGAAGTCGACGCCGTCGTCGAGGCGGGTGCGATTCCGATTACGTTTGGAAAACAAATCCTTCGAACTAAAACCGCCGCCATTTTCGGTTTGAGCGTTCTGGCCTATGAATTATTTTGACAAGATGCGGGAACGGAACCCTTTACCCTGAAAAGCGTTTGTGGCTACACTGCACCCCATGCAGAGCATTCAAACAGCGAAACTGCGGTGCAAATACTGCAACTCAACCAACGTGGTCAAGGCGGGCACGCGCCGCCTCAAGTGCGGCATCAAACAGCTCTACAAATGCAATGGGTGAACTTCTATTTGCCACAAAAAACACAAGAACTCACAAAAAGGAGAAAGTCATGGAGTGGGAAAAAATAAATGACCTTTGCGACATCGTCAGAGAAACCAGTTTTTCCATTCATAAATACCATCGTAACGGACATCTGGAAAAAGTGTATGAAAATGCACTTGCCCACCGACTACGGAAACTGGAAATCTAAGACAAACACCCGTTTCCAACCGAGAGACAGGAATAGATATTCACCACAAAGGCACGAA
>JAUXCB010000115.1 GCA_030619095.1 Verrucomicrobiota bacterium
ACCCTCGAGACTTCGGGGCGGTTAAAATTTTGGTTGCGGCTTCCGCCTTCGCATAGCTTCCGCCTTCGCATAGCTTCCGCCTTCTTCCATGCGGCGAGACAAGACGGCGTGACAGGTTGCCGCGCTACGTGTTTCGTGTATTTCGTGGTTTGTTTCGAATTTACAGCCGTTGAAGAATATCGACAACGTGACCGGCCGCGGCCATTTTGGGGCTGACCCGATGAGTGCGCCCGCCTTTGCCCCTACTTACCCGTTAGTGCCATACGGACAAGATCTTCGACGGTGGTCTCCTCGTTCAGCTTCAAGGCATAGGCCTTCACCATCTTCTGCGCATCGGCCTGCTTGTATCCTAGAGAAAGGAGGGCCAGCACCGCATCGCGCAAACGGTGGTCGCCGGGCGCGGCATCGGCTCCGGCGAGCGCCTCAAGGGCATCGCCGGCAGAGAACTTATCGCGCAACTCCACAATCACGCGCTCAGCTGTTTTTTTACCGATCCCGGAAATCGAGGAAATCCGTTTTACATCGCTCTCCACCAGCGCGGCTTTGAGTTCGCGCACCGAAAGACCCGATAACGCGCTCACGGCCGTTTTCGGGCCGATCCCGCTCACGCTGAGAAGCATCTTGAACAGGCCCCGCTCTTCATCGGTGCAAAAGCCAAACAGCACCTGCGAGGCATCCGTGATGTGATGATAGATTAGAATACGGCAGGAATCGCCTTCCGGCGGAAGGCGGTCCAAGCTACTGAGCGGAACCAGCACTTCATAGCCGACCCCGCCGATATTCATCACAACCCGGGTGGGTTGCTTTTCTTCGAGTTTTCCGTCTAAAAACGTAATCATGCCGCCGAATGTAGCAGAGAACGGCGGGAAAGTTGAACTATGAAATAAGAAAGATGGAATAGAAATGGATCAAAACGATTTCAACGGCTTCAACGATTTGAACGTCTTGAACGCTCTCGAAACAGAAAAGCCCCCCCGAAGCTTCGGGGAGGTGAACCGGAAGGAAACGGAAAAGAGATCCGTTATTTCTTAGCGGCTTCGCGAGCACGTTCGGCAAGACGTTTCTTGCGGAGAACGCGGCGGCGCTGCTTTTTACGCTGTCTGAGTTGTTGTCCCATAGTGCGAGGGGTTGTACTCAAAGGAGTTCGCCGCGTCAAACGATTTTGCGACACAGTTTGTAATTGAGTAGACAAGAGTGTCTGCTCCACATGTGGGGCAGACACTCTTGTCTGCTCATCCGGATCACCAAAGCTCTTTTGAAAACCTCCTTTTTTTGCCCTGCAAAAATGATAGATTCCTCGTCTGAAGAATCTATAAGGAGACCCGCTATGCATAAAACGTTCGTTGCCGCCCTGACCGCCACCACCCTGCTCTCTGCCGGATGCCAGACCTATCAGAGTCCGACGATCCGCACCCGCCAGACCGAAGACCGGCTGATTGAACAGGAAACCCAGCGCCGCATGGCGGGACGTCTGGAATCGCTCGAAATGGAGATCGCCCGCATCAGCCGCGACCTCGACACCTTGCGCCGCAATCTTGAAACCCGCTGCGTCACCATCGAGCGCAAAAGCGAGGCAGATAAACGCGAACTGGTTACCCAGCTCTCCTCACGACTCGAAAAGCTACTCAAACAAGCCGCCCCGCCGCCCGCCGCTGCACCTTCTCGCGGAAATGCCTACGGATACGAACACATTGTCCGACAGGGAGAAACCCTCTCCACCATCGCAAAAGCTTACAACGTCACCACCAAGGCCATCATCGCAGCCAACAAAATCAAAGACGCCAACCGCCTCTCCATCGGCCAGAAACTTTTCATCCCGGAATAATAAACAACCATGGAATATTGGAATGAAGGATTATTGGAATAATGAAACTCGAAGAAGAATTTTTCTCTCCAACATTCCAGCACTCCCTTATTCCATTATTCCGCGCTCCGCAGGGGCACTGGCCACAAGGAGCGCAATATGTCATTAACGCCATCGACCATGATGAAACTTGGAACCCGCGCCCCGGACTTCGCGCTGCCGGATGTTTGCACCGGCAAAAACATCTCGCTGAACCATTTTGAAGATCGCAACGGCCTGCTGGTCATCTTCATCTGCGCGCACTGCCCCTTCGTCAAGCTGATCGAAGCCGAATTCGCCCAAATCGGAAGCGACTACAACCACCTCGGAATCGTCGCGATCTGCTCCAACGACGCGGAAAACTACCCCGACGACTCTCCTGAAAATCTCGCCGCCCAGGCGAAAACCTTTGGCTTCAACTTTCCGTATTGCCACGATGACTCACAGGACGTCGCCAAAGCCTATCGTGCAGCCTGCACGCCCGACATTTTCCTCTTCGATAAAAATCACGAGCTCGTCTACCGCGGACAACTCGACGATGCCCGCCCGGGCAACGATCAACCGGTCACCGGCAAAAGCCTGCGGGCCGCCATCGACTCCGTACTGGCAGGACTGCCGGTCACTGAAAATCAACTGCCCGCCACCGGCTGTAACATCAAATGGAAACCCGGCAACGAACCCGATTACTTCTCTTCTTTCTCGAATTCCAGTGCGGCGGAGTTCATGCAGTAGCGCAGGCCTGTGGTTTCGCGCGGGCCGTCATGAAAGAGATGTCCGAGATGGCCGCCGCAACCGGCGCAGAGCACTTCGGTTCGAACCATTCCGATACTCCGGTCTTTGCGTAAAATCACGCGGTCTGTTTTGGCCACATCATCAAATGCGGGCCATCCGCATCCAGAATGATATTTATTCTCCGAGGCGAACAGTTCGGCGGCACATCCAGCACAGCGGTACACACCCGGCTCTTCATGGTCGGTATACACGCCGGTGAAGGGCCGTTCGGTTCCGGCTTCGCGCAAAATGCGGTACTGCTCCGACGTCAACTCGTTACGCCACTCGGCATCCGTTCTCTGTATGGGTGCATTCATGAGCGTCCTCTCCTCTTCCACACATCCCACCAAAAGCAGGCTGGTTAATGCGAGTCGTACTGTTTTCATAACTCATTCAAGATGGATAGCAGACGGTTGGTATCCGTTAGATCCTGAAAAACAAAATCGGCGTCGGCTTTTTCTAAGGAGGGGAAATCGAAGCCGCCGGTGGCGACGGCGATGGAAACCATTCCGTTGGATTTCGCGGCATGGATGTCGCTGGGTGTGTCGCCAATGAGCACGGTGCGTTTCGGTTTTCCGGCACGCTCCCATGCATGGCGAGCGATTTCAATCCGATCTTCATGATCACACCCGCAACCGAACCCGCGCTCGTCAAAAAACTCCAGTAACCCCGCATGCTTTAACTTGAGCTTCGCCGTCGCCTCAATATTTCCGGTTATAATCCCCAAGGTCCACTGTTTGGAAACTTCTTTTAGGATTGGTTCAACATTTGGAAAAACCTCGGGCGGGTTCTGAGCGAGCCGCTCATCGAGTGCGGGGGCGAGACAGTCGAAAAAGGCCTGTTCCATTTCGGGGGTGGATTCTTCGCCGCGCTCAACGCAGAGCTTACGAAAGACATCCAGGTCGGTCGCGCCGAAAAAATTAACGTGCTCCACGCCCTGATCCCAGCCGAACGCTTCGTCGAATGCTTGGCGGAACGCCTCGCGCCCCGACCCGCGCGCGTAAAGGAGCGTGCCGTCGATATCAAAAAATATCCATCCGCGTTCTTGTGCCATCCTCTGCGCCCAATCCCCTCGCGGGTTTTTCAGTTACGGCTATTCATTACCATAATGACGCCCCATGGAACCCTGCTGAGGCATCCCGGCGGAGTCCGTGCTGGAGCGAACAATCAGGGCAATGATGCCGAGAATCAGAAGCAACCCTGCCAGAAAAACCGTGAAGAGTTCAACCTTCTGCATACGCTGCCGCCTCCAGAAGGCAAACTGCCACCACCACCCATGGGGTTCGCTTTTTTCTTTTGGAATTTCGTATTGAATCAATCTCCCCTTTTTAAAGGAAACCGTACGCCAACTCTCTGCAGAAAGTTCCAGCAGAGCAAAAGCCCCTAGCGGCATTTTTTCAACTTCACTATGTACTAGATGATGCAAAAGGTTGGTTACACCGGGGTGATGCGCAAAGAGAACCACGGTTCCCGCGCAATCATCCAACGCATGTACAGCCCGAAGGATTTCCGCCCGTTCGGCTTCAAAGATATCTTTATTTATTTGGATGGCCTCTGACGAAATGTCTAACGTTCTGGCATAGGCTTCTGCGGTTTCAACCGCTCGCTTTGCAGAACTTGAAACCAGCAGATCTGGATGGAGGTTTACTGCGGAAAACCGACGAGCCATTGCATCGACCTGATAATGCCCCTTCCGGGTTAAAGGGCGATCGATGTCTGCAACCAATGGATCAGAGTAACTAAAGGCTCCGTGTCGAACAATGACGAGTGTTTTCATGCTATTTAACCACGGCCCCGCTGGAGGACAAGTCGCCATCCACGGTAATGAGTGTAAGCTGGTCGCCAACCGATGCACAAAGAAGCATGCCCTGCGACTCCACCCCTCGGATTTCCGCCGGCTTGAGGTTGGCGACGATCACAATGGTTTTCCCAATCACTTCTTCCGCACTGTAGTGCTGAGCAATCCCCGCGATGAGTTGACGTGTTGAGTCGCCGACATCCACCTGAAGCTTGAGCAGCTTATCCGTACCTTCCACTTTTTCCGCTGCGAGGATTTTTGCGGTGCGCAGTTTGACATTCATCACATCCTCGTAGGTGATTACGCCGTCTGGTGTTTCTTTTTTCTCCGTCACAGGTTTTTCCTTTTTCTCTTTTTTTGGCGACTCTTCAACCGTTGGGGGTTCCACGCGGGGGAAAAGCGGATCGGCCTTCGGAATGACAGCGCCAGCCTCTATCACACCGAAGATGCGCAGGGCATCGAGATCAGGTTGTCCCAGGTTGAAATGGGTTCGCAGGGAAGCCATCCGCTCCGGCATGACCGGATAGAGTAAAGCCGAACAGACGCGCAGCGCCTCTGCGGCCAATGCAAGCGTGACGGAAACCTCTTCGGATCGGCCCTCTTTTGCCAGAGTCCAGGGTTGTTTGATTTCAAAATATTTGTTCACTTTTCGAATGGCAGTCAGTACGGAAGCGATCCCCCCATTGAGGTGCATTGTTCCGATGCACTCTTCCATGTCAGTGACGGCCTGTTGAACGGTGTCCCACAGCTCTTTCTCCGGCCCGGTATCGATAACGGTTTTTTCAATGGCTGGAAAAACCCCGTTGCAGTAGCGGCCAAGCATGTTGACGGTTCGGCTCAGCAGGTTGCCGAGGTCGTTGGCGAGATCGGAGTTGTAGCGCCGCACGAAGGCCTCTTCGGTGAAAGAGGCGTCCTGCCCGAGAGTCATTTCGGCGACCAGGAAGTAGCGAAAGGCATCCACACCGCATCGATCGATCATTTCCATTGGGTCGACGACGTTGCCGAGGCTTTTGCTCATTTTGGTGCGGCCGGTGAGCCACCAGCCATGTGCGAAAACTGTTTTGGGAAGCTCAACCCCCATCGCCTTGAGCATGGTCGGCCAGTAAACGGTATGGGTGGTGAGAATGTCTTTACCGATCAGTTGCTGGGTGGCGGGCCACCACTTCGCGAACATCTCCTCATCGGTTTTGTAGCCGATGGC
>JAUXCB010000091.1 GCA_030619095.1 Verrucomicrobiota bacterium
GACAAAACTCTTTTCCAATTCACGGATCAAGTCAAAAGCGGCGATACAGAATACCTTCTACCACCGCACTCCAAACTTTGAATTCCATCTATGTTTTGGAAACCAGATAATCACGCACAGTCGTTTCGTCGTTGGCGATGGAGTCGCAACGGGTTTCGGCATCGGCAAGTCTATCCAGGCCGTTTAATCCTCTTCTCCATATCGGCTCCGGCTTTCGCGAACGATATCTTTAAACGGAATCGTTCAATCCCTGAAAAAGTCAGTCCATCGGGACGGGTTTGCCGTTTTTGAGAGGGATGAGCGCGACGAGCATGCCGGACAGGATGATTGCGCCGCCGGCGAGCTCCGGCGCGCTCAGCGCCTCCCCCAATACCATCCATGCGAAGAGCGCCGCCAAAAACGGTTTTAAAAAGAAAGCCATCGACCCGACACTCGCCTCAACGTGGCCGATGCCATAGATGAACAGGAAATAAGCCAACGCCGTTCCGACCAGTGACAGATAGGTGATTCCGGCCCAATCCATTATGCCGTAGGCCGCCAGCGGCCAGCCTTCAAAGCCGAGGGAAACGGGGAGAATACACGTGCCTCCGACAAGCCCGACAAAGGCGGTAATGGGCAACGCGCCGTAAGCAGGAGTCATCTTCTTGAAAAACACGGTGTAGAGAGCGAACACCATAATCGCGACCAGCATCAGCAATAGACCGGTCGGCGAAATGCCGTCCGCACGATCCCATGCCAGCACACCGATCCCGGCAAGGCAGACGGCAACCGCCGCGAGTTTGCGAGCCGTGATCTTTTCAGGAAGAACCAGCGGGGCAAACAGTACGACAAAAACCGGATTACAGCTGAAAACCAGCGCCGCGATGTTGGCCGGCAGATAGGTGATCGCCAGATGATACAAACTTGACATCAGAGTCACGCCGAGCAGTCCCAGGCCGGACAGTGCAATCAAATCGGGTCGAGCCAGCGTCTTTCCTCGGGCGTGCAACTGATGCAACGCGGGGAACAGCAGAACAATTCCGGTGATGAAAAAGCGGAAAAATGCCAGCCAGAACGGATACTGTCCGGCCACTCCGCCGCCGGTCTGCATCAGCTTGGATGCCACCTCGATCGTGCTGAAAAGCACAATGCCAGCCAGCAAAGAAATGAATCCGCGGCGATTCATTTTTCGACCCGGTTCTCTTTTCTGAATTTCCGAAACAGAAGTGCGTGTTTCAGCTTGGCGACAGGCGACATATGGTCGACCAACAGAACGCCGTTTAAATGGTCGAGCTCATGCTGAATGGCGCGGGCCAACAGCCCTTTGGCATTCAACACCTGCTCATGGCCTGCCCGATCGAGAAAGCGAACCACCACTTCGGCGGACCGGGTGACGGGGGTATAGAGTCCGGGAAAGCTGAGGCATCCCTCGTCCGCCGTAGCGGTTTCCTCTGAGGCACCGATAATCTCCGGGTTGATAAACGCCTGCGGCATGGTTGCCCCAGGGTTATTTGGACGACCCTGCCCATCCAGATCGGCGTGTGCAGGCACATCCAGAACAAAAATCGCTTCGGTATGACCAATCTGTTCGGCGGCCAGCCCGATGCCCTCGGCCGTATACATCATTCCCAACATCCGGTCGGCTAGCGCACGGAGTTCATCGGTCACCGCTCCAATGCGCTTTGAGTGTCTGCGCAATGCCGGATTTCCATAAGTACAGATGGGGCTTGTTGCCATTTTTTCTCCTCAACCTTCTCTAAAGTGGATACATTTAGCGCATGGATATTGTTTTCTCAACATTTAACGCCCGTTATTCCCACACAGCCCTCGCGCTTCGTTGCCTGCGAGCGAATCTGGGCCGATTGCACAACCTTTCCTGCATGGTTGAGTTCGAACAGTCCCTTCACCCGCAGACCGCCGCTGAAAAACTCCTGGCGCACAACCCAAAACTTGTCCTCTTCAGCGTCTACATCTGGAATCTCACCATCATCGCAGAAACCGTCGCCATTCTACGCACCCTCCGCCCAAAACTCATCATCATCATCGGTGGCCCCGAGGTGAGTTACGACTATGAAGAGCTCTCTCTCTTCAGAAACTCTACCCATCTGATCTGCGGCGAGGGCGAAAGCGTGATCGAAAAGGTGTGCCAAAAACTACTAAACGGACAGACACTTCCCAAGGTGATTCAAGCGCCCCCGGCCCCTCTCGACGCCATCGCCCTACCCTACGATGAATACACGGATGAAGATCTTGCCCATCGCCGCCTCTACGTCGAAAGTTCGCGCGGATGCCCCTTTGAGTGTGAATATTGTCTCTCCGCCCTTCAGTCCGGCGTTCGCTTCTTTCCACCCTCTATGCTTTTTCCCAGCTTTGAAAAACTCATCGAGCGCGGCGGACGCATTTTCAAATTCATCGACCGAAGCTTCAATATCAACACCGCCCACGCCGCCGAGATTTTAAATTTTTTCCTTATAAACCGCTGCGATGGCATGATGCTCCATCTCGAATGGGAACCGGGTCTGCTTCCGGCCAAACTTGAAAAGCTACTTGCAGAAGCCCCGCCGGGCTTCTTGCAGTTGGAGGTCGGTGTGCAGACATTTAACCCGGATGTTGCCAGCCGTATTTCCCGCAGACTCAATCCGGAAAAGATCGAGAAAAACATCCGTACACTCAGCGCCATGCCCTCCGTACACCTGCACGCTGATCTCATTGCCGGGCTGCCCGGTGAAAACCTGGAAAGTATTGCCGAAGGCTTTGACCGGCTCTATGCCTGCAGGCCGGATGAAATCCAGCTCGGCATTCTTAAAAAGCTACGCGGTGCGCCCATTGCCCGGCACGACCGAACGTGGGAAATGGTCTACCACACCTCCCCGCCCTACGATGTACTCCAGACCTCTGCAATGAGTTTCCCCGAGCTGCAAGCCATCCGGCGCTTCGCACGATTCTGGGATATCACGGTCAACAATGGACGCTTTCCAAACACCGCGCCGCTGATCTGGAAAGACCCGCCCTCCGTCTTTGGCGCATTCATGGAATGGAGCGACTGGCTCTATGAGCAAACGCATGCCACCGCCGGTTTCACTCCCGGCCGTCTCGCCCGCTTCCTCGAAAAATTCCTGACTCACCAACGTGAGCTCGATAAAAAAACAGTGCGCACGGCCATAGACTCCGATCTCGCGCCCCGCCCGACCGTCACAAAAGGAATGGAGCGCCAGACGAGAGTTCCATGTCATGGAAAAACCGGTAAAAAAAAGGGATTCGTCTAAAGAACCCCCTTCAATTCTTTCGGCGGATGAAGGGCTACTCAGCAGTAGAAACAGAAATCAAGCGAAGGGTAGCCGATGCAGAATTGACACGTCCGCCGGGATAGAGAGGTCGCGCCACGGTTTAAAAAGCAGCGTCGCGCTGCGCTTGCCGCCCCTCTTCGGAATATGCAATAGTCCGCCTCATTTTTTTTGGAAAAACCTATGA
This sequence comes from Verrucomicrobiota bacterium, assembly GCA_030619095.1. Lineage (GTDB taxonomy): Bacteria > Verrucomicrobiota > Kiritimatiellia > Kiritimatiellales > Tichowtungiaceae > Tichowtungia. Next base: position 3,451 of record JAUXCB010000091.1, read on the forward strand.
GAAAAACTGACTATTCAAAAGAACTCTGTGCGCAGCTCTTTAAAGAAGCGAACCCTCTAGCCCTGAAAACCGGACACCGCATCACCCGCTACGAAATCGGCGACGAGCTGAAGATCGATCTGCAAGGAGTGCATCCGGCGATTGAGGGAACGGGTACGCTGGTGATCGATAAATTTCTAGGAGGCGGCTTTGCCGGTCAGGTCTATCGCTGCCGCCTGAGCGAGCTCGCGCTCCCCGCAGGCGAAGAGATTCAGGGACTCGATGCCGGAAAACTCTATGCGGTGAAAATCATTATTCCGCCCTCAACCTTTTCGCACAGGTTCCGCAACACCATCTACTGGCTGGCCTTCCAAGGGCCGTTTAGTTCGCAGGTCAATCACGGAGCCTGCCGCTCCGGACTGATTCTACAAAAGCTGGTGCGCCGCGCCGCGCGGATTAAATTCGGCCGCGAAACCGCCATCAAAGATGCCTATGCCTCATTTTGGGATTCCAATCTCAACGCCTACGGTGAGATTACCGAATGGATCGAAGGCCGCATGTGGCTGATGGAAGCCGACGATGAGCTCAAGGGCCGCACAGATTGGAAAACGGTCGATCTGGCCGAAACCGGCAGTCCCGAATTTATCGCCAAACGCCGCTTCATGTCCAACATGGTCGACATGATGCATGAGATGGGTGCGCCCGAATTCGCCCGCCAGTATGAGTGGTGGACCATGAAGAGCCAGCCCAACTCCATGAAACGAACGGATATTCCGAATGCCGACGGCCCGGCGGGCGGCCTATGCGCCATCGATTTCCGTGCCGGTCTCGCCCTCCTCCCGTGGCTCCCCATGAGCCCGGGGGATATTAAGCTGATTTTTGATGGCCTCTTTAAGCGCCGCACACTGGTTCAGTTCGACCGGTGCAATACCGAAAAAATGAAAAGCTTCTTCGAGGCGCACTCCGAAATCTTTGCGGATCTACAACCGGCTATTCATGAGTTTTTTGTGAAAGACCGCGAATATCGCCGCTCCCTGCCGGATCTAACACACCACGGACTGCGCGTTCTCTTCGATGCCGACCTTCAAAAAGATATCCGTGCCGGACTGGTCGAAGGGTATCTCGCCGCCGACCTCATCGATGAAGCCTTCGCGAAAAAACTCAATGAAGGCGGACTGCGCTTTTCCATGTTCCATCTGCTTGGAATTCTCCCCGGCCTTGGAAACATGATCCGCAAGCGCCTGGGAAACCGTGCGTACCGCGAGCATTTGTCCGCCATGCTGACCGACCGAAGCTATTTCAAGGTCGCCCTGCGGGCTCATGCCGCCAACCGGTTGATTGCATGGCACCGTGCGGGTCGCGTGGATGAGACCCACGCCACGTTTCTACTGAACCATCCAGGGCTCTTTGTGCTCGAGCGCCTTACGCTCGGCATGCTTCCGATTGTTCTGCAACGCGTTATGTTGCGTCCGTCCCGGATCGGCCAACGCATCCGGGACGGCTTCCACTTCCTGAAAAGTTTTATTGTCAGTCCTGAATTTCGCGAGCAGTGGTTCCTGAACGAAATCGCCCTGGGCGAAAAAGAGGGCATGCTGACCCGTGAAGAGCGCGAACTGCTCGAAGGGGTTGTGAAAGACCCTTTCATTGTGCGCTATCTCAAATGCCTTGGAGTTCATTTCGCCACCGTACCGATCACACAAATCGTCAGCATCCTCGTCGGTGCAATCTGGGCGGGCTGGTTGCTGGCCAACGGCCATTCATGGAAAGCCGCCGGAGCCGCCTTTGCCGGAACCGTCGCCTTATTTCAGATTATTCCGATTTCCCCCGGCTCCATCTGCCGTGGCGGTTTTGTGGTCTTTCTCATGATCAAAGAACGCAACCTGCGCGACTACATCATTGCCGCACCGGTTTCGTTTCTGAAGTACATCGGCTACCTCGCCTTTCCGCTGCAAATGACAACCACCTACCCGCACCTCGCCCGTTTCATGGCCAGCCGCTGGGCCACCAATATGGTGCATGTGATCCCTGTCTTCGGAGAACAAGGAGCCCTCTTCGAGCACTGGATTTTTGATCTCTTTTTCAACCGCCCGCAACAATTCGCCAAATGGGCGGCCCCGCGGATGCACTGGCTGCTCGATGGGTGGATGATCGGCGGGCTGCTCCTCGCCGGGCTCGCCTTCTATCTCTGGCCACTACAACTGACTCAGCTCAAACCGATGGTCAACATCACCCTCGCAACGATGGTTCTATTCGCCTTCCCGCGCCTCGTCTTCTATCCGCTGATGGAAAAGAAAAAACATATTGCGGCAACCGATGCGACGCTGTAAGAGCTCGTGGCAACGAAAGGGTCCGCCTGAATCATTATTTGGGCTTCAGCCCGGTTTCCCACTGGCTGGAAAAAGCAGGCGGAAAGTTCCACCCCTCAGAAAAATCAACCTGTTGCCAGTCAGTGAGGCCCATGGATCGTCACTTCGCGAGGCTGACGAGATGATCGTGCTCGCCTTTTTTGACCGTAAACTTTTGCGGGTATTTTTTGAGCAGCGTACCAAACGTTTTGCACTCGTAGTTCGCTTCGTCGAAGGTTGGATCGAGACGTTTCACCACATTCCGGAGGCTTGAGCTCAAGACCCACTTATCACCCGATTTGGCCGCAATCTGTTTGATCGCCCGGGCAATCAATACGACTGCATCCTTCACAACCACGTCATCGCTTTCGGGCTCTTCGACCACCACGACCTCTTCAACGACCAGAGATTCGTAATATTTGAATTCGGAGCAACTATTCGCCCAATGCTGGTTGGTACTGCCTTTGCAGCCCACGCCAATCAGATCTTTACCCGCGGTTTTGATTTTCTGCGCCAGCGGGATGAAATCGCTGTCGCCGCCGATGACGACCACAGAGGTGATATAGGGAAAGCGCAGAACATCATCCAGCGCGTCGAGTGAAAGCTTAATGTCCGCGCCGTTCTTCGCGGAGGCACCGGGCGGGAAAATCTGGATCATTTCCAC